>CAIJNJ010000294.1 GCA_903821975.1 uncultured Bacteroidota bacterium | reverse complement strand
TAGTATAGTAACAATTAGTGTTTTTAGTTTGCCTGCGCGTCTTTTGGTTTTTTCATGATCGCGAATACCTCTACCACAAAACCGAGTAATATCACTATTGGTGCAAGGGTAATGCGGCGGAAACTGTATATCTCGTCATAATGGAATTCATGCGGGTTCGCGCTCTTGCCGCCCGACATAAGCATGAAGCCAATGAATATCAGGGCAACGCCACCCGCCATCAGCATATAATTTTCCTTATCAAACAAAAAATATGGCTCTCTTGCCGACTCGTTTGTTTTTACCGTTTTCTTTGCAGCAGGCGCTGGCGCCGGTGTTGGTGTCGTTTGTGGTTTTGCTGGTGTTGACATGATCGCAATATTAAGTTAAAAATCGTAAATCAAAAATAGGAAATGCTTGCCACGATCAGTAAAGATCGTCTACATGCATTTTTAAATATTTCACTACAGACCTGTGTGTGCTTATCATAGAAATAATGATGCCCAGAACAAGCATGGCCACTACGAGTACGGTAAGTAATACAGGCTCAGTAAGTGTTTTAAGTACAGGCAATTGTGCATTGGCAAATGAGATCACTACCCAAAGCCCCAGCACCGCTACTACACCGCTGATAAGTCCGTTGAAGAACGCCCTCAGGTCGAACGGACGGGTGATGAAAGCGCGCGTAGCACCTACCATTTGCATGGTCTTGATAATGAAGCGGCTGCTGAACATTGCCAGGCGCACTGTATTATCTATCAAAAATATGACCACAATGAGTAGCATGAACGATATGCCGCCGAGGATAATGCCTATTTTCCGCAGGTTGCTGTTCATCTGGTCTACCACTACATTAGGCCACGTTACATCCCGCACCACATTACTTTGCAGCATGAACTTCCTGATCTTGTTGAGGCTGTCGGTGTTTACGTACTCTTCATTCAGCTTTAATGAAATGGAGGTAAACAGGGGGTTGTAACCAAGGAAGTCGACCATATTGCCACCTTCTATCTGGTTCTCCATTTTTACGGCTTCTTCTTTCGTTACTATTCTGGCTTCTCTTACAAAGGGTTGCTTCAGCAGTATCGCCTGCATCCTGTTCACACTTTCATCAGAAACATTATCATGAAAATCCACATTCACTTCAAGGTCTTCCTTGAATGCGCGCGACAGTGCACGGCCATTGATAAGCAACCAGCCAAGCACACCTATCAGGAAAAGCACGAGCGCCACGCCCATGATCGCATTAAAATAAGTAGGTTTTCCTTTTTTGCCGGTAGACATAAAATAATTATTCCGGGATCATCTTTTATGCGGATGATGCCCAAAAATATAAAAATCTATGGGCATTTAAGGATATAATAATATTAGAGTTAACTATTTTTAACAATAAGAGTATTTATTATGGTTCAATAGTATAATATCACTGAGACGGGTGGGGCATATACGGACGTATTTTTGAAGTTACATTTGCGTACTTTTAACCACTTACTATACATATATGCAGGATCTGAGACCTTT
>CAIJNJ010000293.1 GCA_903821975.1 uncultured Bacteroidota bacterium | reverse complement strand
CCATATGTGGATGGTACATTGCTATACATAGGCGTTGAAAAAGGTAAGGGGGTACCTGTAAATGGTATCATGGCCATCATAGGCAAGCCCGGCGAAGACTTTCAAAGCATTCTCGATGCGGAGAAAAGCAATGCACCAAAACCTGCTGCTGCGCCTGCCGCCGAAACAGCTACGCCACCGCAACCCGCACAAAACCCATCGGCAGCGGCACCTGCTCAGCCACAACAGCCTGCAGCCGCTCCGGCGCCTGCAGCAGCAGCTCCGGCACAACCGACTCCTGCGCCACAACCCGCACAAACTACAGACGACCGCATAAAAGCCTCTCCGCTTGCCAAAAAAATGGCAGAAGAAAAAGGCGTGGATATACAGCAGGTAAAAGGATCAGGAGATGGTGGCCGCATCATAAAGAGAGATGTAGACAGTTTCACACCATCTGCCGCTGCACCGCAGGCTGCAAAAGCTGCACCTGTTATGCAGTTCCAGCCTGCAGGCACAGAAGGTTATACCGATACCCCACTCACGCAGATGCGTAAGATCATTGCACAAAAGCTGGCAGGCAGCAAGTTCAGCGCACCGCACTTCTACCTCACCATGTCCATTACAATGGATAAGGCTATGGAAGCCCGCAAGGCCATCAATGACATATCTCCTGTAAAAGTTTCTTTCAATGACCTTGTGATAAAAGCGTGTGCTATGGCGCTCCGCAGGCATCCCGAGGTAAACAGCTCATGGATGGGCGATTTCATCCGTCAGAACCACCACATACATATCGGCACTGCCGTTTCTGTAGATGAGGGCCTCATCGTTCCGGTAATAAAATTTGCCGACCAGAAATCGCTCTCACAGATAGCTGATGAAGCAAAAACACTGATAGACAAAGCACGTACAAAGAAAATAACACCACCGGAATTTACCGGCAATACATTCACCATATCCAACCTCGGCATGATGGATATCGATGAATTTACAGCCATCATCAATCCACCGGATAGCTGCATACTCGCAGTAGGCAAGATAGCGCCCACACCTGTAGTGGAAGATGGCGAAGTGGTAGTTCGCCAGGTAATGAAGATCACCCTCAGTTGCGATCACCGTACTGTCGATGGTGCCGTAGGCTCACGTTTCTTACAAACACTGAAAGCCCACCTGGAAAACCCGGTGACCATGCTTGTATAAAAAAACGAAGATCATCCAAATAATAAAGCCCCGTTTCGGGGCTTTATTATTGATAGGACATCCCTAACTTTAACTTGTATGAAGTTTGTCATCCCTGTTTTTTCCTTGCTCCTGTACAGTAGTATATTATTTGCACAGGATAATTATGAGATACAGGTTTATGGCGCACAGACAGTGGCAAAGGATGCCACAATGATAGAGTTACATAGCAATTACACCATAGGCGGGCAGGTATATGCGCAGGATGGTGTACTCCCCACCCATAATATGGTGCATGAGACTGTTGAGATCACGCATGGCTGGACACCATGGTTCGAAACGGGCGTATACTTTTTTAATGCGATCGGTTCCGATAACCGCACAACTTATGTAGGCAGCCACATAAGACCACGTGCGATGATCCCTGAAAGCTGGCACTGGCCTGTAGGCATAAGCCTTTCTTTGGAAGCCGGTTACCAGAAACGGGAATACAGCCCGGATGACTGGACACTCGAAATACGCCCCATTATAGATAAGACATGGAAAAGGTTTTACGTTTCCTTCAATCCCGTCTTCGACAAGTCCCTGCATGGGCTTAATCAAAATAATGGGTTTGATTTTTCACCCAACCTCAAAGGGAGCTTCAGTATTACAAAAGTTATAGCAGCGGGACTTGAATACTATGGTGCAGTCGGAAAAATTAATATGCCCGACCCTTTCCAGCAACAGCAGCACCAACTGTTCTTTGTCATCGATCTTGACTGGTCGCCCGATTGGGAGTTCAATGCCGGCTATGGCCTCGGCTTCACCAATGCCACCGACAAT
>CAIJNJ010000292.1 GCA_903821975.1 uncultured Bacteroidota bacterium | reverse complement strand
TTGAAGGCATGAAAAAAGAGAGCGTGGGCTATAAGGCTGAGCTCACGAAAGTTATAGAAGAGTCCGGAGGCCTGGTAGAAGATGACACCACATCTGCGGGTAAGATATACAGGGCATGGATGGATATTAAATCCACTATGTCGGAAAGTGACCGTCATTCCGTACTTGCATCCTGCGAATTCGGGGAGGATGCTGCTTTACGTGCATATGATGCTGCACTTTCTTCGGGCTCTATATTAAATACCAATGTACAATCGTTAGTTGGATTAAAAGAGATGTCACAAATTCCACCTTGATTTAAGATAATATGCCCAAGTTCATGAAAGAGTGTAAATATTTTTGCCGTTGTGGGTTCGCCCCCTCTTTTCATTCCAATAATAGGCATTACCTCATCAATCATTGAAAAGCCTCTTAGATTATCTTGTGTCAAGCTAAGTTGGAAAACAGCAATATTATAAGATTCTATTTTTTCAATATAAGCATCTAAGACATCGTTGGAGCTATGTAATTGTCTAATTTCATCTAGTTTCCACTCGATGCGAATTTTATTTGCGATTTGTGAGGGAGAATCATGTATTGTTGCTTTATAACTGAAGGGGAGTATTGCAATTCCGGCATCACGTTTTAGTTCGACATACGATTCTACCAACGCCCTTGCTTTTCGGACGGCCATAATAGTTTTTTCATGAAATTTCCCAAGATCTTTTGAATCTACCGTACGTCGGTCAATAGGTAATGGTTTTTCTTTTGGTGGTTTTTGTAATAAAAGTGTAGCAAGTGTGCGTTTGTATGTTTTAGACATGGCTTTTAACTCATCGATCGTAGGCCGTTTTTCACCCACTTCTATTTGTTCTATGCGCTTAATGGAAATGCCAGTGTTTTTTGCGGCCGAAGTTCGGCTTAATGCAAGTGCTTCTCGAGCCCATTTAAGCACCTCATGATTTACATTTATGTGGGTTACTGCTTTCATGATATTCTTGCAAATTACATTAATCTATTAAAAAGTCTATTTTGATAATTTCCAACGGTAAAAAATATATAATAATATCAATTTCTTTGACAGTCTTTCACTTACCCCCAATCCCAAACGACCTGCCCATGGTGGTAGAAAACAATAGTTCCGTCCTCAAGTTGCACTTCTAATGTTCCGTCTTTGTGTGCATTCAGTATAGTTGCTTTCCATTTTTGGGTACTGTTGCTGAATCCCTGTTTTTGACCACGTTTGTACAAGTATTCATTGTAACCGGCCATTATTTTTTCGGCAGGAGGCTGGCAGGTAGCAGAAAGGATAATATTTTCGCGTATGTCATCACGTAATTTTGTAATATTTATGTCATTTCCTGAGGCAATTTTCAGTGAAGTTGCATAGGGAAGTTCGGGTGGAAATGATACCTGTTTTACATTAAGACCCAACCCAACGACGCTATGCGCCCAACGGCTGCCACGGATCAGGTTTTCGATAAGTATACCTCCTGCCTTTTTGTCATTGACAATGATGTCATTGGGCCATTTGATTCGGATGTTCCAGTTGTTATTTAATTGTTGCAGAACCCGGGCAATTGCCAGCGCTACAGATGAATTGAAAGCGAATTGGTCGGTTATTTGCTGTGCCGGGAGTATAATTATGCTCATAAGCAGGCTTTGGCCCGGCTCGTCGACCCATACGCGGCCACGCTGGCCCTTACCCGCCGACTGGCTTTGGGCTACAATTGTCATCCCTTGCTGTGCTTTATTGGCATCTATTAGCTGCATGGCATAGTTATTGGTGCTATCTATACTATCAAGTTCTATTATAGGCAAATCAGAAAGCATGAGGATCTGGCATGAGGTTAAGTGAGAAAAGATTTATAATTTTGATAAACCATTACCAAAACAAAAATAAGATTAACATTTGGAGAAAGCGCTAATTGCCTTACAGGAGAGAAAAAAGACACCCGCACGTCTTGCCAAAAATAGCAGGCTATTTAAAACCATCATAAACGCAATACAGGAAAAAAAGGGGGAAGGAGTTGTTTCGCTGGATCTTAAGAAGATCGATGAGGCAGTTGCGGATTTCTTTATTTTATGCGAAGCAAGGTCGAATATCCAGATACAGGCAATAGCCCAGAATATTGTGGACCAGGTGGCGATAGAATGTGGTGAAAAGCCATATCATGTGGAGCGCGGAGATACATGGACGCTTGTGGACTATGTAAATATTGTGGTGCACATTTTCCAGCATGAACAAAGGATGTTTTATAACCTGGAAAGTTTGTGGGAGGATGCGCCGAGGACAGAGCATAAGTAAGTTGATAGGTTGATAAGTTGATAGGTAGGTAAGAGATAGGTTGATAAGTAAATGAAGCCGGTGGCTTTTTATATAGAGTTACAATAACGATCAAAAGATAAAATGGAAGATAATAAGCAACAGCCCGGAATGAAACCCGGGAATGATAATCCGAATACACCCAAGAAAGGACCGAAGTTCAACATATACTGGATATATGGCCTTATACTGCTGGCAATATTGGGCGCACAGTTCTATGGCGGCAACTTCGGCACTACTACTGCAGAACACAGTTTCCAGGATTTTAAAGAATTCCTGGATAAAGGGCAGGTGGCCAAACTGATCATCATCAACAAGGATCATGTAGATGTTTATTTAAAACCAGGGGCTGTACCAGCTGCACCGGCATCTAAGTCACCTGCAGTAAGCACAAATACCGGCAGCGATAAAACACCGGCATTTTCTTTTAAGATAGGCACTGTAGAACAGTTCAACAAAGACCTTGATGAAGCCGAGAAAACCGTACCCGATCCTAATAAGATGCAGGTGCCGATATTTTATGACGAGCAGGGCGATTATCTCCACATGCTGTCTACTTTCCTGTTCCCGGTAATATTCATCCTTGTTATGTACTTCCTCATTTTCCGCAAGATGGGATCAGGCGGTGGTGGTGCAGGCGGCGGCATATTTAATATTGGCAAATCGAAAGCACAGCTTTTTGAAAAAGGAACAAGAGTAAATATCACATTCAACGATGTTGCGGGATTGGATGAAGCTAAAGTAGAGGTGATGGAAATAGTGGATTTTCTGAAAAACCCTAAAAAGTACACTGCACTCGGCGGTAAGATACCTAAGGGTGCATTGCTGGTGGGCCCTCCGGGGACAGGTAAAACCCTGCTTGCAAAGGCTATGGCGGGTGAAGCGCAGGTGCCCTTCTTTTCTATGTCCGGTTCTGACTTTGTGGAACTGTTCGTAGGTGTAGGTGCAAGCCGTGTGCGTGACTTGTTTAAGCAGGCACGTGAGAAAGCGCCTTGTATCGTGTTTATCGATGAAATAGATGCGATAGGCCGCGCACGTGGCAAGAATGTAGTAATGAGCAATGATGAGCGTGAGAATACGCTGAACCAACTGCTTGTAGAAATGGATGGTTTTAGCGGTGACAGCGGTATCATAGTTCTTGCGGCCACAAACCGGCCAGATGTTCTGGATACGGCATTACTTCGCCCGGGCCGCTTCGACCGCCAGATATCTATTGATATACCGGATGTGAAGGGCAGGGAGAAGATATTTGATGTGCACCTAAAACCGATCAAAAAATCGAAAGACCTCAATATCAAAAAACTGGCACTGCAAACTCCGGGATTTGCGGGCGCCGATATCGCCAACATATGTAACGAGGCTGCACTTATTGCAGCGCGTAAAGGCAAGAGCGAGGTGGATATGAGCGACTTTAACGACGCCATAGATCGTGTAATAGGTGGCCTTGAAAAGAAGAATAAGATCATACTGCCGGAAGAAAAGCGCATTATCGCTTATCATGAAGCAGGCCACGCTGTATCAGGCTGGTTCCTGGAGCATGCGCACCCGCTGGTGAAGGTTACGATCGTGCCTCGTGGGGTAGCTGCTTTGGGATATGCCCAATACCTGCCTAAGGAAGTGTACATACGCACTACAGATCACCTGCTTGATGACATGTGTATGTCGCTGGGTGGAAGGGCAGTGGAAGAACTGATATTCGGGAAGATATCTACAGGTGCACTGAGCGACCTGCAGCACGTTACCCGTTCGGCTTACGCCATGGTGTCCATGTATGGTATGAACAGCGTGATCGGCAACATATCTTTTTACGATCCGCAGAACGAGAACACTTTCTCAAAACCATTCTCTGAAGAGACAGGTAAAATGATCGATGATGAGGTGAGGAAACTTGTGGAATCGGCATACCAAAGGGTAAAACAGTTGCTGGTAGACAAAACTGATTCTGTAAAACTGATCGCTGAGGAATTGCTGAAGAGGGAAGTACTTTTCAAAGATGATATGGAACGCCTTTTAGGAAAACGGCCATATGAAGATGCCGTAGCTGCGGAAGAAGACCCGCTGGTACCGGAAAGCATTTTGAATCCGAATATTTAACTATTAGTCTAAAGTCTGAAGTAGTCAGTCAAAAGTAGAGAATAGATAAAATTTTTATTTTTTTTGCCCCGGTTTATCCGGGGCTTTTTTATAGGCGATGGGGTTGTGTTTACTGCGATAATGTTTATACTTTTGTTGCAGTTCATAACTATAGACTTACTACTTCAGACTTTAGATTTCTGAAAACATGCAAACTTTTAAGACATCCGTAGCAAGGGAGAATATACTGAGCCGCATCCGCAAAGGATTAGGCGGGCAGCCGTTGTCCATGCCTTTCCCTGATGCTGAAAAGGAGAATGATGAGCTATATACGAATACGGGCGTGGCTGCTGAAGAAGTATTTGCCGAGGCATTTATAAAGCTTGGCGGCAAATTTATTTTCTGTGAAAATGAACAGGACCTACTGGATAATATCAACATCCTGTATGAGAACAGCGGCTGGAAACAGTTGCTCTGTGCAGACGAACGGTTACTGAAAATATTTCACAACCATAAGATAGATATTGTGACTGCTGCAGATCCAGAAGCTGAGGCTGCTGATGCCTGCATTACGGGTTGCGAAGTGCTGGTGGCACGTACAGGATCTATACTGCTGAGCAGCAGGCAGAACATGGGAAGGGTGGCTCCGGTGTATTATCCTATACATATAGTGTTTGCCTACGCTAACC
>CAIJNJ010000291.1 GCA_903821975.1 uncultured Bacteroidota bacterium | reverse complement strand
ATGGAAAACTGCTGTCCGGTATAAATTTTAAAACGCAGGACAGTACGGATTCTTATAGTATCAATCCTACATTAGCAACTGCTATTGCAAACAACATCCCGAATATGTTCCACTATGAGGAATAAAAGAAGTATTGCAATGATCATCGCCATGATACTTTTCAGTGTTGTGGTGATGATCTCCTGCACACATAAACCCCAGGAAGTAGCGCCGGCTGTGAGTTTCAGCGTGGATATCATACCTATATTCAAAGCCAGTTGTGCCATCAACGGCAGTTGCCATTTGGGAGCTAACAGCGCGAACGATGAAATTAACTTCGATAGCAGCGTGGCTTACAACACCATTGTTTCGAAACGCCTTGTAATTACGGCCAACCCTACGGCAAGTCTGTTATACGTGGAAATAAGTACAGGGATAATGCCGAAGGCCCCATACAGCGCGCTTTCCACATCGCAGATCAATTTGATCCTCGATTGGATAAAACAGGGTGCGAGTAATAATTAGGTGAATAAAAAATGCCGGCTATTAGGAAAGGGACACATGGTATACTTGCCCGTCCCGATAGCTATCGGGATTGCCGCACTTATCATTCATGTGGGCTTCTACTTTTTTAAGCTCATTTTTGGGCATGAACTTCTTGCCAAGGAATTTCAGCCTCACAGTGCCTTTCAGTGGTTCTTTTGGAGTGGTTGTAAGCACATACTGGTCGCCATTATAATTAAAGCAGGTACCGGATGCGCTGACTGAGTTATCAATGTTAAGGTCGGCTTGCAGGTAGCGAACGGAAAAGCCGGCATTTACTACTGCCTGGGCTATCTTATCCATATCCGCTTTCTTGTTCTTTTTGAGGACTATTTTTCCTTCGGTATGTTCCAGGTTCATCTGCACATCGGCCACAAAATCCAGTTTGCGGATACTCATCTCAACAGTACGGGAACACTGCGAGCAAGTGAGCCCGTTCACACCGATGTATGCTGTTTCAAATTGCGCCGTAGCGTTGAAAGCAAAAGCCAGCAGGGTGAGTATTAGCGGAAGTGTGTAAACGCGAATAACTTTCATATTAATAATGTGTTCGTTTATAAAATTACGTATTGTATTGTAAATGAAATCATAAAGGGTATTTGAATTTAACCTGCGGTTAAAAATGAAGCACTGAAAAAGCAGTATCTTCAACCATCAATTTTTCAGATAATGGACAACCTGCCCACGCCTATACTTGGAGAGATAACGGCATTCACTATTACTTCACCGGACCTGGAGCGCTCGCTTGCTTATTATCAGAAACTGGGCTTCAAAGAACTCTACCGGGCAGACTGGCCATTCCCGTGGATACAGATAACGGACGGTGTATTGCTCATCATGTTGCGGGCAGACGCAACACCCTACATAGCGCTTACCTATTATGTAAAAGACATAAACGGCGTGGTTGCCGGGCTGGACAATAAAGGTATTAAGTTTACCCAGCGCGCAAAAGACAGTGACGCGCTGAAACGCTACGTGATGCAGTCACCGGATGGGTTGACCATAAGCCTTGTAAATATTATGGAAGGCTTTAGCCAGCCACCGGGGCCGGGAATGCTCACCATGCCGCAGCAGGATTATTTTAACCCCGAAAAATATGTGAACAAGGTTTGCGGGCTATTTGGCGAATTTGCCCACCCCGTAAAAGACCTCGAAAAATCACTTGAATACTGGGCGCTGCTTGGCTTTAAGACTATTTCTAAGTTCACCGCACCATATCCGTGGGCTATTATTTCAGATGGGTTAAGCATTGTAGGGCTGCACCAGACAACCGACTTCAGCTATCCGGCAATCACCTTCTTTGCTGCTGATATGAAGGATAAAATAGCCAAACTTAAAGAAGCCGGGCTTACCGACTATACAGAAAAGGGCTCCGGCAGCATTGTACTTACTACGCCTGAGCAGCAGCACATTAACCTGTTCAAATTAGGGATGTAAGCTGCGGGGCAGGATTTTTATACACGTTTCAATAACTTTGCTATTATGAGAAAATTATTGGCCGTTTTATTCCTGACACTGGTTGTTTTTTCCTGTAAGAAATCAGACAACAGTAACCCGGAAACATTACCGAATGCCTATAGCGACCAGGCTGTGGGCAAATCTGCGAATGATGTGCTGAGCGCGGCAACATACACTACCATGAACATCCAGATACAGTATATGCCGGGCTATGCACCGGATACTGCTACCATATCTAAGTTCACGACTTATCTGAACAATCTTTGCAACAAGCCCGGTGGAATAAACATTACCCAGCAGCAGATTGCTGCAAATGGCGATACGCTTACCGTAGATAAAGTAGCAGTGGTAGAAAAACAAAACCGCACCGCATATACCGGCGGCAATATCATCGCTATTTACATCCTCATCACCGACGGATATGATACTTCCACCACTACTTTAGGTTTTGCGTACCGCAATACTTCCATTTGTCTTTTCGGTAAGGATATTTACGACCATTCCGGTGGCGTGGGTGAGGTGACGCGTGTCGCTCTGGAGACAAGCATACTGGAGCATGAGTTTGGCCATATTATGGGCCTTGTTAATTTAGGCACACAGATGCAAACCCCTCACCAGGATACTGCGCATGGCAACCATTGCAGCAACCCGAACTGCCTGATGTATTATGCCATAGACACCCACGAGGCCCTGCCGGTATTGGCAAACCACATCCCGGAACTGGATGCTAACTGCCTGAATGACCTGTTGTATAACGGGGGTAAATAGCCATTTATCTTTCGCTTAATAAACAATGCGGCTATCTTTGCTATCTTATTATTAAATTTGCAGTAACAATAACCTAAAGATAATGTCGCAAAGTAAGTTAATTACCATGGATGAGTTTACCATCCAGGAGACCAGGAAATTCCCGCAGGCTACAGGAGATCTCTCCGCTATTCTCAGGGATATAGGCCTTGCCGGGAAGATCATCAACAAGCAGGTGCGTAAGGCCGGCCTGGTAGACATCTTAGGTAAGCATGGCGCTACAAACGTACAAGGCGAAGAGCAGATGAAACTGGATATTTTCGCCAACGAAACGCTGATCAACATCTTAAAGAACTGTACGGAGTGTGCCGGTATCGCATCTGAAGAGAACGACAACCACCTTTCGTATGAAGATACTTTCTCTGCAAATTCCAAGTATGTGGTGCTTTTTGACCCGCTTGACGGCTCCTCTAATATAGATGTGAACGCACCCATAGGTACCATCTTCGCGATATACCGCAGGGTAAGCGAATTGGGCAAACCATGTACCGAGGCTGACTTCCTGCAACCGGGGAACAAGCTTATGGCCGCCGGCTATGTGATATATGGCTCCAGCACCATGATGGTATATGCCACCAGGCTGGGCGTGAACGGCTTTACCCTTGAGCCTTCCATTGGTGAGTTCTGCCTGTCGCACCCGAATATGAAATGCCCGGAAAACGGCAAGATATACTCCCTGAACCAGGGCAACAGCGTAAAATTTGACGACGGCATGCTTAACTACCTTACTTACTGCATGGAAAGCAATAAAGAAGAAGGCAGGCCATACTCTCAGCGTTATATAGGCTCTATGGTAGCCGATATGCACCGCACGCTTATAAAGGGCGGCATATTCATTTACCCTGCCGATAAGAGTAGCCCCAAAGGCAAGCTGCGCCTGCAATATGAATGTAACCCGATGGCTTTCCTTATAGAGGCTGCAGGTGGCAAAGCCGTTTGCGGTACCAGCAACATCCTCGATATCATACCCACCGAGTTGCACCAACGCACACCTATTTTCATTGGCTCCAAAAACATGGTAAATAAAGTGATGGAGTTTGTGAAAGTGAAGGAAGTGGTGGGTTAATTTGAAAATTCGGCAATTTGAAAATGTTCTTGTGTTGTAAATAGGTTCGCACTGAGGGTGCGAAGTTATTGTTGCAAAGGATATGGGTTTTCCATATTTTGTTATGCGCATGTTTCTTTTTTTGTTTAGTGTAATGTTCGTAATTTTGTTTAAAATCAACAGTTATGTTGTTACGCATTGCGAATAATTATAAAACGCTGCTCCAGTTTTTACCGGAGCTTATAGATGTAAGCGGTTACAGAAATGACTATCTAAGTAAAAAGATGGGGCTGACCCCGGCTACATTCTCAGCAAAAAAGCAACGCGGTAACTGGTCCACAGATGATGTGGTGAAGCTCATGGGCATCATAGAAAATGAAGATGTGGAAGACTACCTGATGCTGCAACTGCTGCGGGCCGATAAAGACACGGACACTATCTCTGCCGATGAATTCAGAAAAGAGACCAGGAAATGGAAGTGATCATTACAAGGTCTTTTCTAAAGGATCTCAAGTCAAAACCTAAGGCTGTTGTACTTGCGGTAGAAGCACTGATTACCCAACTTGAAACTGCAAAGAACCTGGAGCAATCCGGTACTGACTACCGGAAAATGGAAGGGCAGAAGAAAGGAGAATCTTACTACCGGATCAGGTTAGGAGACTGGCGCGTGGGCGTTGAATATATCCATCCTAAAATTATTGTTATACGTATCCTTGCGAGGGGGGAAGTGTATAAATATTTTCCGCCGCAGTAGTAGCGACTGGGAAAAAAATAATTGTGGAATGGGGCAATGAATACTTCCTATCGTGTTGATAATCAATGCGCTATTAATTTCCTGCACCCCCCACCTATGCCCCATTCATGCCCCATCATTGCCCCACTCTTGCCCCATTTTCTGATACATAATCCCGTTTTTTGTTTACTACCATTTTGTTAATCACTTCATTTTCGGGGTAGTATTTTATTTCTACGAATCCTCTTCGCGAGGTGTGATACACTTTGACCGCCTTCGCTAAAGCTACGACCGTTAATAAAAGTGTACCACACCAGAAGGTCGCGGGTACATTTTCACACCTAAAGATCACACACGTTTTTGAGATAATAAAATTGGCTTTTTATGATAGTGCGTTTTTCGTACTGTCATATCGCGCTACGTGTCTGTGATAAAAATTTCTTTGCAGTATTGATGAGGGTTTGGGTGTTTTTTTGAAGGTATGGAATATGAGCTTTTTCTGAAGCGGGACGCTTCAGCGTTTTGGAGTCGAAGCGAGACGCTTCGACCAGTTAGGTGAAGGCAACAATTTTCAGTTAACTTTGGCGACTTATAAATAAACTATGCTTCAATTTGAGCGGTTCACACTTGAGAATGGATTAAGGGTACTGGTGCATGTAGATAAGTCTACGCCTATGGCAGCCATGAACATATTGTATGATGTAGGTGCGCGCGATGAGGATGCGCACCGCACGGGTTTCGCGCATTTGTTTGAACACCTGATGTTTGGTGGCAGCGAGAACATACCGGAATATGACGAGCCGCTGCAGATGGCGGGTGGGGAGAACAACGCTTATACCACAAACGATATTACGAACTACTATGTGCAACTACCGCTGAAAAATATGGAAACGGCTTTCTGGTTAGAGAGCGACCGTATGCTGGCATTGGATTTCAGCGAAAAGAGCCTGGATGTGCAGCGCAAGGTGGTGAGCGAAGAATTTAAAGAGCACTACCTGAACAAGCCCTATGGCGATGCATGGCACCTGCTACGCGTACTGGCATACAAAACGCACCCGTACATGTGGCCTACCATAGGCAAGGACCTGAAGCAGATAGAAGAGGCGCAACTGGGCGATGTTGAAGCATTTTTCTACAAGCATTACCGCCCCGTGAATGCCATTATGTGCGTGGCCGGTGATGTTACGGTGGAGCAGGTGAAAGAGCTGTCGCAGAAATGGTTTGGCGGCATACCTGCGGGCGAAAAATATGTGCGGCAAGTGCCGAAGGAGCCAAAGCAGGAGGCAGACCGCACACAAACCGTACATGCAGATGTGCCGCTGGACGCACTATACAAGGCATGGCATATCACCGGCAGGCTTACAGATGCCTACTATGCCACCGACCTGATAACAGAGGTAATGGGCAGCGGTCTTTCATCGCGGCTATACCAGCGCCTGGTGAAGGAAGAACAATTGTTCAGCGGCATAAACTGTTACCATACAGGCAGCCTGGATCCCGGACTGCTGGTAATAGAAGGCAAGGTGCGTGAAGGAAAAACAATAGAAGCTGCGAACGAAGCCATAGAGAAAGAAATAAAGAAACTGGTAGCAGAAGGCATAACCGATAGCGAGTTGCAGAAATCGAAGAACAAAATAGAGGCCATGATCGCATTTGAAGATATGAGCCTGCTGAACCGCGCTAATAACCTTGCATTTTATGAGCTGATGGGAGATGCTGCACTGATAAACAAAGAGTGGGAGCATTACCAGGCAGTAACTACGGGTTATTTGCAGGATGTAGCAAAAGATATTTTCAGGGAAGGGAATTGCAATACGTTGTTTTATAGGAAGAAGTGATAATAATTGCTGAATGGCTTAATTGCTCAATGGCTCAATGCGATTGAATGGTGTAGGATTGGAATTTGGGGTTTTTATTTTGGAATTTATAAATGGTTATGGGAAGATTTACTGCTGATGGTTTTGAGAACCGGGTAACACAATTATTTGGTATCCGTTATCCTATTATACAGGCGGGTATGATATGGGCCTCTGGCTGGAAACTGGCATCTGCGGTGAGCAACGCGGGTGGCCTGGGCATTATAGGTGCCGGCAGTATGTACCCTGATGTGCTGCGCGGGCATATACAAAAATGTAAGAAGGCGACTGATAAGCCATACGCAGTGAATGTGCCACTGTTGTACCCCGATATAGATAAACTTATAGCGATAATCATAGAAGAGAAGGTACCTGTAGTGTTCACATCTGCGGGTAATCCTAAGACATGGACGGCAAAGCTGAAGGAGCAAGGCATTAAAGTGGCGCATGTGGTATCGAGTGCGAAGTTTGCCAAAAAATGCCAGGATGCAGGCGTGGATGCCGTGGTAGCAGAGGGTTTTGAAGCAGGTGGGCACAATGGCAGGGAAGAAACAACAACCCTATGCCTGATACCTGCTGTGCGTGATGCAATAACAATACCACTGATAGCTGCGGGCGGTATAGCTACCGGCAGGGCTATGTATGCGATGATGGCGCTGGGCGCGGAAGGTGTGCAGATGGGCAGCAGGTTTGTATGCACCCCTGAGGCATCGAGCCACATGGCGTTTAAAGAAGCCGTAGTAACCGCCAATGAGGGCGACACCATAGTGACCTTAAAAAGGCTGACCCCGGTGCGGCTGATAAAAAATGAATTTTACAAAAAGGTGGAAACTGCTGAAAACAGTTGTGTACCCAATTCAGAACTTGAAAATTTACTGGGCCATGCCCGTGCGAAAAAGGGCATGTTTGAGGGAGACCTGGATGAAGGCGAACTGGAAATAGGGCAGGTGAGCAGTATAATAAAAGAAATAATACCTGCCGGCGAGGTTGTATCCGCTGTATGGAACGAATTTGTAAAAACGTCACAGGATCCGTTCGCATTTTAATATTTCCCAATTACCAACCAATTCCGTATAAAAAACGTCTTTATTTATAGATCAGTTTGAAAAGCCACATCACTTGATTTTTTATCAGATATAAAGTGGTTGTAATTCAGACTATATTTAAATAATAAAGATATCTAAGTTTGTACAACTTTGATATATTTGTATTGTATTTTTATAGTTCGTCTTATTGGCGAAGTGTATATATAATTGCCGCGTTTTTTATGAAAAGACTCTTACCATTTTTTGTTGCAATATTATTGACGAGTACAGTATACGGCCAGCTACCCTTAACTAACCTTTTGGCATGGTATCCATTTTGTGGTAATAGCAATGATCTGAGCGGAAATGGATATAACCTGGTGAATACTGGTGCGTCGCTTACAACGGACCGGTTTACAAATCCTAATACAGCATACTCATTCAACGGTGGTACTAGCTCATTAAGCTATGGTGTTCCTTTTTTCTCGGCATCGGGTTTTACAACAAGTGACTATACTTATTCCTGCTGGATATACCCTACATTAATTCAGTCAGCGATCATCTGGTATAACGGAGATCCAACAGTGAATGGCTACGGTATATACATGAACAACGGTACACTGGGCACGCCGGGCACGAATGTTGAGGTGGTGTTTGGTGGAGGTATCGGCCAGTATATGAGTACTGCTGTAACGCTGAATGCATGGCACCATATTGTGCTTACAAAAAGCGGTGGTGGCTTTCACTTCATCGTAGATGGTACCGATCATCCGTTTGTCCCGGTTACTCTTTTCGTTGTGCCGACAACCGGCCAGTTCACTATAGGGCAGAATTATACAAATGGTCTTGACGCCTTTAGCGGATCAGTTGATGACATGGCCATCTACAGTTTCTATTTTACCGCAACAGGTGCGCAGATGACCGCGATAAATAATTTTGATCCGGATGTTGCGCCATTTACATTGGGAAATGATACAACTATTTGTTCGAAGAATATTACCCTGACACCGTCGCCGTCTTTTGATACAACCTATAAATATGCATGGAGTACCGGCGATACAACGGCTTCTGTAACTGTGATCCCACTGGGAGGTGCAGGCTCAAACTATACCCTGACCATTTCCAAGCCTTATGGCTGCTCGGCTTCAAAGAGTATCAACATCAAACATTTGAATGTTACCGTGAATATAGGACCGCGTGATACTATATTTTGTACGACCGGTTCCGTTGTGTTAAATCCAACACCAGTAGCAGGCGAAACTTTTGTCTGGAGCACGGGCGCAACAACTGGGTCAATAGTGGTATCTGACTCGGGTACTTATTGGGTGGTTGTTGACAGCGCAGGTGGCTGTACAGGTACGGATACCTCAAGCATTGTTATACAGGATTCGGTGATCGTAAACCTCGGTCCTGATTCAAGTTCATGCGCAGGAGCTCCAATGCTGTTGCAATCCAGCGAGTCATATACCTCCCCTCCAGTGATTACATATCAGTGGGGCGGATCTCCGCTGCCGGGAGGTGTTTTAACAGGAGCTACATATACTGCTTCAGTGTCAGGAACATACTGGTTGACAGTTGCCGTTGGTACCTGTAAGGGTTCGGATACCCAGACGGTGAATATTGTGTACGATACCTTTAAACTGATAACTCCGGATACCGCGATATGTAAAGGCAGTTCGCTGCAGGTTGCTGCTTATGGTAATCCATTTGCATCGTATCTGTGGACGCCAACGGCTGGCATTGCCTCCCCGCTTAGCCCCAATCCGCTGATCACTCCGGATACATCTGCTACGTATAAGATCACGGCAATAATGTTTGGTTGCTATGTAAGTGATTCTTTCCACGTTGATGTACAACCAAAACCAACAGTGTATATCGGTGGTAACAGGAACGTGTGTAAAGGGGATACGATACACATAACGGCGATAGTCCGACCTGCATGGTACTCGCATTACATATACAGCTGGACACCGGGAACCTACCTGGATCATTCAACAACAACGACAACAGATTCTGCGCTGGGGACAGTTGTATTCACTGCCGGAGACTCTACCGACCTTATATTGGTCGTAAAAACACCGCTTGACAGCACAGGCCGTTTCTGCCGCGCAGTCGACTCGGCCGAAATAATGGTGCACACACCGCACCCGACAGTACTGCCGGATCTATCTCTTTGCCCCGGAGACTCTGCTATATTAAATCCGAATCCGATCGTTGGAGATAGCTATATATGGCATCCGGGTACTTACTTAAGTGATTCCACAGCGGTGCAGCCGGTGGCAAAACCTATACTTACACAATTTTACTGGGTGCAGAGCACCGATCAATTCGGATGCCACGATACTACGACCGAAAATATTAAAGTATTGCCGGGAGCCGTCATATACCTTGGTGATTCTGTGACGCTGTATCCGGGTGAAACATACCAGATCTCACCGCAGACTAACTGTGTGAATTTTGCGTGGCATCCACCATTAGGACTTAACGATACTGCGATCTCTAACCCGATCGCGTCTCCTGTTGTTAACACCAAATACATAGTGAAGGCGACAACGGAGTGGGGATGTTTTGTAACAGATTCGATAAACATTCACGTTGATCCGACATCTATCATTGACCTGCCAAATGCATTTACGCCGGGTACAGGTGCAAACAATTACCTGTATGTATTAAAGAGAGGTATCGTGCAACTGAATTACTTCCGCATTTTTAATCGCTGGGGGAATAAAGTATACGAAACTAACAATATTGATGCGGGTTGGGATGGCACCTTCCACGGTAAGCCGCAACCGTTCGATGTGTATGTTTATGACGTCGAGGCGGTAACGGAAAAAGGTGTGATCTTCCACAAGACCGGCAACGTAACGCTGCTCAGGTAAGGTGGGACAGGTTTATTTGCTAAGTGCTACTTTATTTTGAACATTGTTAACTGACCTGGTTCATGAAGAACTTTTTATTACTTATAGTTCTTTGCTGTGTATACGCCGGTACATCAGGGCAGATCATTGCCCCGGATACGGTATGCGCAGGAACATCAGTAAACTTCACCACTACAGTTTCCGCTGTAACGTATAGCTGGGATTTTAACGCAGTAAGTGTGGTACACTCTGTATCGGCCACTTCGTTATACCACACCACCGGCGGCACACCGACATGGACCACCTTTAATGACGATGGCGGCAATTTTTATTCTTTTACTGTTGATTATACAACCGGGCATATCACCCGTTTAAGTTTTGGCGCGAGCATATACAGCACCCCTGTAGTTACAGACCTGGGTACTTTTGGCGGAACGGGTGGGAATACGGAAGGCATTGACATTGTTAAGGATGATGTTACCGGTAACTGGTATGGCCTTGTTGTCAATTACAGCCAGATGATCGTGCTGAGTTTCGGTGCATCATTATCACTGACACCTACGGCAACAGTTACCACCTATGCAGCTCTTCAATGGCCGCACCAGGTAACTATTAAGAAATACCTTGGCAACTGGTCTGCATTCGTTGCCAACAGGAACGGCAACATTGTGCGATTTGATTTCGGAGGCTCACTTACCAGTGCGCCGGTGGTTACCACTATACCGAATGTGGGCGGTGTAACCAATCCATGCAACTTCAGTCTTTATGAGCAGGCAGGGAACTGGTACATGATCATAACCAACCTGATCAACGGCTCGCTGAGCAGGTATGAATTTGGCACTAACCTGCTCAATAATACCCCAACAGGAACGCTGCTGGCTCCCCCGGGATCTTTTACTTTGCCGCGGCCTGTAAACCTGCTGACAGATTGTGAGAACCATCTTATAGGCTATATGGTCACGGAGCCGGGGCAGTTATACAAACTTGATTTTGGCGGCGACATAACCACAACACCTGTGATCACTGCTCTCGGAGCAAGTGGTACTATTGATGTGAACTCAGCAACCCCATGTGCATATAATGACTCGTTCAGTTTTTTATTGGTAAACTATTCCGGGTCAATTGTAAAGTATTACCCGATGTACTTTACCCCTGCTGCTTTTGTGAATTACTATAACTCTTCGCAGAGCTATACGTTTGCCGCGGCGGGCACTTACAGTGTAAGCCTGTTTTGCGATATGGGTTATCCTTCAGGTCCATCTGTTTATTGCAGGAATATTGTGGTTCAGAATTGTGCAAGTTGCCTGACTAATTCTCTTGTTATTAATACAGGGTATGACCCCGTCACAAACACCGCAATAACGGGCGGAGGAAACGGAGCGACTCCTGTCATTGATCCACACTGGTATCTTACTGCTGTTTCTCCCGGCGTAGCCGCAGCAATAGCGGTAACCCCGATACCGGGTCTTGTAGAAGTAGCCGTAGGAGGCAATGCAAACGTAATTAGTACTATTACCGGTGCATGGGCTACAAATCCGGGTCCGGACCCCGGGGGATGGATAAGCTGTCTCAATTCAAATACTTACTATACTTCCGGTACCGGAACTATTCCTTATAATATGACCCTGGGCCGGAAATTCAGAACGTGTATTGATGATAGTATCAAGATCACATTTTACGCCGCAAACGATAACTATATTCCATCAACGAATATTGATGGGATCCCGCTTGGATTTTCGCAACCGGCGATAGCGTCAACCGCGTTTTATTCCACATACGCATTTTATACACAGACAGTATATTTAGCAGCGGGTACGCACACATTAAATGTAACGGTAGCTGACTATGACGATGCCTCGACTGATGGTTCTAACCCTACCGGCCTTGACCTTTATGGAACAGTTGCATCAGCGTCGGGGTTAAATTCGCTGGTGTCTGAAAGTTATACGATGTGCAATACCTATGTATGTGCCAGCACTACATGTAATACTCTGGCACTTCCTGATTCCTTGCATTTATGTATAGGTATGTCTGATACGCTTCGTGCGGTTATGACCGGCACCGATTCTATTGTGAGCTATACATGGACCCCGGCAACAGGTCTGTCGAGTTCAACCGTACTGGATCCTTTGGTTACACCAACAACATCGGGCTGGTACCATCTTACGGTAGAGTCAATAATGCCATATAACCTCGTTATCAACGGTGACTTCAGCGCAGGGAACACCGGGTTTACAAGCAGTTATACGTTTGTGTCGGGAGCAGGCTCGCTTGTGCCTGAAAGTGTGTATGCCATTGATACTGACCCCTGGCCGGACCATCCGGCCGCAGCGCATTTTGGTGACCACACCACGGGTACCGGCAATATGATGTCGATAAACGGGGCGTCATCTCCAATAAGTGTCTGGTGTGAAACAGTTCCGGTAACACCGAATACAACGTATAATTTTTCTGCGTGGGTTGCCAACTGGTCCAGTGCGGATGTTGGCGCTGCGTGTCCGTTACTTCAGTTCCAGATAAATGGCGTACTTATAGGGACACCTGATGCGATCACCGCTGCTCCGGGAGTATGGACACATTTTTTCACAACCTGGAACAGTGGTACTGCTACCGTAGCCAACATATGCATCTATGACGAAACAACAGCACTGAGCGGGAACGATTTCTCTCTCGATGATATTTCTTTCACACAGGTGTGTATTGCAACAGACAGCGAATACGTGGCTGTAAAACTTCCGGATACTACATACACTCATCACGATACAACGGTATGTGCGAATGTGGCCTCTATTACGTTAACGGCGCCTTCCGGTTACCTTTCTTATTTATGGAGTACAGGCAGTACTGCTTCCACTATTGTGGTGAGTACAACCGGTGCATACTGGGTGTATGACAGCAGTTCATGTGCCATACTCGTTGATACCTTTAATATTAATTTCAAAGCATTGCCCGTTGTTAACTTAGGAAATGATACCAGCATTTGTGCAGGGGATACTGTCCTACTTTCCTCCATACAGCCCGCAGGGGATACGTTACTTTGGAGTACAGGCGCCACCGGGGACAGTATACATATTACGACCACGGGCACTTTCTGGCTTACTGTCAGCAATGGTTGTAAGTCTTCAGATACGATCAATATTCTTGTATCGCCGCATCCGCTCGTGAACCTTGGTCCGGATACCTCTGAATGCCAGGGCCAGCCGATAGTGCTGCAGTCATCATACACCTATACGGGAGCAACTTATTTATGGAGTAATACTACAACGGGTGTCACGACAACAGTGACAGCAACAGGGACATATTGGCTGCAGGTGACCGTTGCCGGGTGCTCTGGTGCTGATACGATCCATGTAGCTATATTGTACGATACGTTTACCTTGTACACTACCGATACTGCCATATGTAAAGGACAGACCGTGCAAGTCCTCTCCACAGGTAATCCTTTGCAAACTTATGAGTGGTCGCCAACAGCAGGCATAGCATCTTATATGATAGGTAGCCCGCTCATTTTCCCCGATACATCCGCCACTTATTATGTTACTGTTTTCTATCCCGGTTGCCCGAATATTTATGACTCGCTGCATATAGATGTGCAGCCCGTGCCGCAGGTATATCTGGGTGGCAACCGATCGGTATGTAAGTATGATACGATACATATAACGGCATCAGTTACACCGCAATGGTATACAGGGTATACCTATAGCTGGTCTCCTGCCGTTTCGCTGGATAATTCTACCAGCTCTGCTGTTGTGTTCACCGCCGGTGATACGACAGATATTATGGTAACGGTAACCACACCCGCGGGTTGTAAGGGTGTTGATTCTGCAGAGATAATTGTGCACACGGATAATTTCGTTCACTTTGATACATCCGTTTCTCTCTGTCCGGGAGACTCTGTTCAGCTAAAACCTGTTTCTGCGGATGTAGTAACCACGTATGTATGGCACCCATCGATTTACCTGAGTGATTCTACATCACCAGCACCATGGGTTCATGCTATTACTACACAATCATATTGGGCTATAGCTACAAGCCAGTATGGGTGCCTGGATACACTGTCTGCAAATATTGTTGTGGAACCTGCCGCTACATTATATCTCGGTGATTCTGTAACGTTATATCCCGGCGAGACTTACCAGATCGTTCCGCAAACAAACTGCGTGAACTTTATATGGTTCCCTCCTGCGGGGCTCAATTATGCATATATTTCTGACCCTATCGCATCGCCTGAGATCAGCACAAAGTATATTGTTTATGGTACTACGGAATGGGGCTGTAAGGCCAAGGATTCCATCAATATCTATATTGATCCGGGTACGTTGCTGGCAGTGCCGAACGCATTCTCTCCCGGTAACGGACCAAATAATCTTTTCAAGCTCATTAAAAGAGGTATAGCCACGCTGAATTATTTCCGTATTTACAACCGCTGGGGTAACCTCGTATATGAGAGCAGTGACATAGATGCCGGATGGGATGGTACTTACAATGGCAAGCCACAGCCTTATGATGTATATGTTTACGAGGTAGAGGCGGTGACCAATACAGGTAAGCTGTTCCATAAGGCCGGTAACCTGACATTGATAAGATAGAAAGAATAACCGGAATTTAATTTCGGGGATAAGTTGTATGATTATTTTTAAATAACATTTTGAATATTTTTTTAACCCTGTGACCCGCTGTGAAGCAATCTAAGACTTTCCGAATCATTTTAACGGCACTGCTGGTCGTATTTACGCATTATGCACACGGGCAAATGACACAGTATGTTATCGGTGATGCCGGTAATGAATTAGCCACCCGTGTCCGTTACATGCCGTCTGATGGATCATCCATTATAGCAGGTTATACATACGACATTGTTGGTGGGGCAGGTACTAATTGCCAGGCAATCGTTATGAAAGTAACCAGCGCCGGCACCATTGCATGGCAGAAGACATTCGGCGTACCTGCCAGGAACAACATTATCATGGACATGATCATTACCCAGGATAACAATATAGTTGTTGTGGGGACAGTGGGAGGTACAGGAGCAGTTTACGCGGATAACACGGCGGCAATACTAAAATTCAATTCCACTGACGGTACCCTCATGTGGCAAAAATGCCTTCGTGATGTAGTGACCACGACAGGTGGCGAATTATTTTTTGGTGTAACGGAGTTAACTGACGGCACAGGCAGATTGGTTGCAGTAGGCGCACATAATTATACCGGCCCCGGGGCCGATGGGATGATTTGTGTATTCCAGGGCGCTACCGGAACCCTGATATATAATGACGTGTATGAGATCGCCAGCGGGGATGAGTTTGAAAGTGTAGTCACATCGGCTGATGGTGCCAGCGTATATATGTGTGGTGAATTTGTAGGGGACTATAAAGACGGCAGGGTAATTAGTTATACACCGGGCACGACTACGGGTCACATAAACTGGTCGCAGTATTTTGATTTTTATGAGTTCGGGTCACTGCAGGACAATTTTTTTGACAGGATATATTTATCAGGTACAAAACTTGTTGTTCAGGCATCTTCTATCTTCGACTATACTACTACAGGCGGCGGCGGCCAGGCTTTCTTAACGCTTAATGCTGCTGATGGCAGTGGTGCGCAGATAACCGGTTTGCAAAACAGTGGCGCCGCATATGACAATTCACCAAGCCTCGCTGTTGTATCACCCGACCATATTTTTGCCATCCAGTCACCCGCATCAGCATCGTACGATGTAATGCTGTGGACAGTAGGTGTCACTACGAATACGGTTATCACCGAAATAACATCATTGGCCGGCCGTACTGCAAATCCACCGGTAAGATTTACTTCCGCGGACGTAGGCCAGCATTCTGTGCAGGATATTCGCCTTAATGGCAGCACACTTTATATGGCAGGCGCTACAAATGTTACCAGTGGTTATGGTAACAATGATGTGTATTATGTAAGCAGTACTACCGGCCTTGCAAGCACCAATCGCACCTGCGATACGGTGCATGATGCTGCAACCCTCGCGAATATACCGTTTACAAACCCTGTACCATCGTTTGACACGATCCATTTTACCCCTGTATATTCAACCGTAGATACCGGTACTACCCATTTCAATATAAAGGCGATATGCGGTGATAATGAAACGGTGCCCACCTGTAGCAATTCGCTGACTCTGCCGGACTCGCTGCATATTTGCCGTGGAGACACAGCTACGATACATGCCACAGTGTCCGGAAGCGATTCTATACTCAGTTACGCATGGACGCCTGCTACAGGCTTGTCGAGCACTACAATACTTGATCCAATAGTTACTGCCACAACATCAGGTTGGTATTATCTTACCCTAAATTCACTGCTTGCCGAAAACCTGGTAATAAACGGTGATTTCAGTGCCGGTAATGTCGGGTTTACAAGCACTTATACCTATTCCGTTCCGCCCAGTACTATTCTGATCGAAGGAGATTATTCCGTTTATAATGATCCTTTTGGTGTACACACCGGTTTCTCTGTTTTTGGTGACCATACCACGGGCACCGGAAATATGATGATCATAAACGGTGGCGCAACAGCCTCGTCTGTATGGTGTGAAACCATTCCTGTAACGCCAAATACTAACTATGATTTCTCTGCATGGTTTGCTGATTGCTCTTCCGTCACCGTAGGTGCTTATGTGCCTATACTGCAATTCATGGTAAACGGAGTTTTGATAGGAACACCAACCGCGATCTCTGCGGCGGTTGGCACATGGATGAATTTCTCCGCAACATGGAACAGCGGATTGAGTACAACAGCAAGTATCTGTATCTATGATGAAACCACTGCAACTACCGGAAACGATTTTGTGATTGATGATATTTCGTTCAAGCCCATCTGTGTAGCAAAGGATAGCGTATACGTATTAGTAAAAGCGCTTGATACCACGCATACGCATACCGACACTACTGTATGTGCCAATGTATCTTCTGTTACATTAACAGCGGCATCGGGCTATCTTTCTTATCTATGGAGCACGGGCAGTACCGCAACGACTATAACAGTTAGTGCATCCGGTTCGTATTGGGTATATGACAGTAGCTTTTGTGCCACATTCATCGACACATTCAATGTGAATTTCAAGCCATTACCATTGGTGAACCTCGGTAATGATACCAGCTTTTGCGCCGGCGACTCCGTCATACTTTCTTCTGCAACATCTGCGGGTGATACCTATTTGTGGAGTACCGGAAGTACCGGGGATACCATTCATGTAAGTACGAGCGGCACGTACTGGCTTACAGTAAGTAATGGCTGTACTGCCGCGGATTCTGTCCACATCATCGTATCGCCGCATCCGCTTGTGAACCTTGGACCGGATACTGCCGAATGCCAGGGCCATCCTATAGTGCTGCAGTCATCATACACCTATACGGGCGGCACTTATTTATGGAGCAATACCACGACGGCTGTCACTACAACCGTGACAGCAACAGGTACATACTGGCTACAGGTAACCGTTGCCGGTTGTTCGGGTGCTGATACTATCCATGTAGCTATATTGTATGACACCTTTACTTTGTACACGACTGACACAGCGATATGTAAAGGGCAGACCGTGCAGGTGCTGTCTACAGGTAATCCTTTGCAAACTTATGAGTGGTCGCCAACGGCAGGTATAGCATCCTACCTGATAGGCAGCCCGCTTATTACTCCGGATACATCAGCCACTTATTATGTTACTGTTTACTATCCGGGTTGCCCGAATATTTATGATTCACTGCATATAGATGTACAACCCGTACCGCAGGTATACTTAGGTGGCAACCGGTCGGTATGTAAATACGATACGATACATATAACAGCATCTGTCACCCCACAATGGTATACAGGATATACTTATAGCTGGTCTCCTGCCGTTTCGTTGGATAATTCCACCAGTTCTACTGTTGTCTTCACCGCAGGGGATAGTACAGATATAGTATTGACAGTAACCACACCCGCCGGTTGTAAGGGAGTCGATTCGGCGGAGATAATTGTGCATACGGATAATTTTGTCCATTACGATACCAGCTTTTCCATATGCCCCGGCGACTCCGTGCAACTGAAACCGGTTGCTTCCGGGCCCGCAACTTATATATGGCACCCGGCTCTTTACCTGAATGATTCCACATCATCAGCGCCGTGGGTTCATGCCATCACTACACAGTCATACTGGGCAATAGCTACCAGCCAGTATGGCTGCAGGGATACAATATCTGCAAATGTTACCGTGGAACCGAATGCAGTATTATACCTTGGTGATTCAGTAACATTATATCCGGGCGAAACATACCAGATCATTCCGCAAACGAACTGTGTGAACTTTATATGGTTCCCTCCTGCCGGGCTCAATTATGCATATATATCTGACCCTATCGCATCACCTGAGGTCAGCACAAAGTATATCGTGTATGGCACTACCGAATGGGGATGCAAGGCAAAGGATTCTATCAATATATATGTAGACCCAAGCACTTTACTTGCTGTACCAAATGCATTTTCGCCCGGTAATGGTTCCAACAATTTATTCAAACTTATTAAGAGAGGGATAGCTACCCTTAATTATTTCCGCATCTACAACCGCTGGGGTAACCTTGTGTATGAGAGCAATGACATAGATGCCGGATGGGATGGTACCTACAATGGCAAGCCACAGCCATTTGACGTATATGTGTACGAAGTAGAAGCTGTGACCAGTACAGGTAAGCTGTTCCATAAGGCGGGTAACCTTACGCTCATCAGGTAAAAACAGCGCTTAGTAAGTAGCGTGAAAATCGAACCAGCTTTTGGTATTCAGGGGAGTTTCTTTTTCTCCCTGGTAAAAATCCACGAACAATTGCCTTGCCGCACCGTAAGACAGCCATTCGCCCATTGTGTTTTCTGGTATAGGACCGGAGGAACTGTACGGGTATCGTGTAGTAATAAAATTTCTGAACTTCAGCCTTAATGCGGTATATACAAAAAGGAATTTCGGGAAAAGAGGGTTGCGCTCAAGGTTCAGATTGATAGGCCTGAAATTAAAACCCTGGTGTATGAGTTTGAATTTGGTGTAGCCTTTTGCATGAAGGGTATCGATAAGTGATATTTCAGAAGCTTCACAGGAAACATATTTTACCGCATTGCCGCTGCTCACCTCAGGCAGGGCATT
>CAIJNJ010000290.1 GCA_903821975.1 uncultured Bacteroidota bacterium | reverse complement strand
TATGCCGCCCATTACCAGCCCCACTACACACGCTATGATATAAAACTGTGTGGCCGTATGTGTAAAATATGCTGCAATACATACGCCTATCCATATAAATACCACAAATAACAGCACCTGGAAATTGCCAAACATATTGGAGAGCTTTGCCATTATGTATGCCCCGGCTATTGCTACAAGTTGGATCACTAATATCACTGCTATCAGTTGACTGGTTTCCAGTTTCAGCTCTTTACTTCCAAAAAGTGTTGCCGCCAGCATTACCGTTTGCACGCCCATGCTGTAAAAGAAAAAGGCCACGAGGTATGTTTTAAGTATCGGTAACTCCTTTATTTGCCCCCATACTTTTTTTAGTTCATAAAAGCCGTTTGCCAGCAATGAATGGTCGTGTTTTTTGGCTAACGGTATGCCCTTTGGTAATTTCAGGAAAGTGATCTGGGCAAATCCTGCCCACCATATACCCACAAGTAAAAAAGATAGCCTTGGCGCAAACGTACTGTCTTTGATACCAAACCATTGCGGCTCCAGTACAAATACAAAGCAGATGATCTGTAGCAATACGCTGCCTACGTATCCATAAGCAAATCCCTGGGCGCTTACACGATCGCGGTCATCTTCAACGGCAATCTCAGGCAGGTAGGCATTATAGAATACAAGACTGCCGCAATAGCCTAATGCTGCCATGGCAGAGCAGATAACTCCCAGTTCCAACCTTTGCCCGTTAAAAAAGTACAGGCAGCAGCAGGAAACCGACCCTATGTAACAGAATAGCTGCATGAACCGCTTTTTATTGCCTTTATAGTCTGCTATGGAAGACAGTATTGGCGATATAAGCGCTATGATAAGGTAAGCAGTAGCTATAGAATAGTCGAACAGGGAACTGTTCTTGAACGTGAACCCGAAGAATGATACCTGGTCGCTCACCGTTTGCCCGTTCTTCGTTACGGTGGTCACAGCATTATAATAAGCCGGGAATATAGTGGATGTAATGACAAGGTTATATGCAGAGTTTGCCCAGTCATACATAGACCACGCCCTGTGCATAGATTTGGAAGAAGTGATGGTGGGGGTATCCATTTGGCTAAAGTAAACAAAAACCCCAAACCTTGCCTACCGGCAGGCAGGCCCTAAAGGTGCTTCGCTGGAGAATATATTTTCAACTGCGGAATTATAATCAGGCCGGGACAATAGATCTGTCTGATTGTTATTCTTTGCTATGAATTTAGATGAAACTAAATAGATGAGGAAGCCAGATTGAGATTTAGAAGCTAAAAATTTTATCCTCAAAGCACTCCCCTTTAGGGGCAGGGGGTTACCTTTGCTTCATGGGCTACAAAGGAATACCGCAAGGCACTCTGCTGAAGTGGATAAAAGAAACGTATGAAGGCAAGGAAGTAAAAGGCTCTCGCTCTGAGGCCGGTAACTGGCTGCAGCTTACCCTCGAGCAGATAGAAAAGGGCAGTGCTGTGATAACGCTGGAAGTGCGTAAAGAAATGACCAACCCCTATGGCAACATACACGGCGGTATGATGAGCCTGGTAATAGATGAGGCCATAGGCTGGGCCGTGGTAAGCCTTGACACAGTGAACCACTATACCTCGCTTACCCTTAATGTAGACTTCCTCTATGCCATAAAAGAAGGGCAGCGACTCAGGGCAGAATCAAAAGTATTAAGGGTAGGCAAGAAGATCATCAATGTAGAATGCCATGTATACGATATAGAAGGCAAAGTGCTTGCCAGGGCCAATAGTAACCTTATCGTTACGCACATGGAGTTTAATTAGAAATAAATGTAGTTTGGCATGCTATTTGATTTTCTTTGACAAACCTATACCCATGAACAAGTCTATTTCACTCATTTTTTGCATGCTGCTTTTCGGTTTATCCTCGTTAGCGCAGGGATGGAGCTCACTTGGCGTGAACAATCCTGTTTTGAATTTACAGGATAATGATATCTATACTATTTGTGCTGATAACAAAGGGAATCTATATGCCGGGGGAATGATCTATGACACAAGCGGGCACACAATTGTGGGCAAATGGAATGGAACTTCGTGGACCGCATTGGGTGTAGGGAGCTCATTAGTGGATTCATTTTTGGATATAACCCAGGTATTGGCCGATACAAGTGGCAATCTCTACGCCGTTGGCCAGGATAATAATGTCCCATATAATTATGTCCTCAAATGGGATGGCACTTCATGGGGCAAAGTAGGTACAGGGGCTGGTCCTTATTTTGCAAATGGCCAGATCATAGCTCTTTGCTTTGATAAATATGGCAATCTATACGCAGCCGGAGCATTTACGGACGGCATTACCGATACAAGCGGTCATTATTATGTAGCCAAATGGGATGGAACTTCATGGAGTGAAATAGGTACCGGGACGCATGCGCTCAATGCGAACAATGTGATAAACACTGTATTTGTAGATACTTTTGGTAATATATATGCTGCAGGTGCATTTACAGATAGCGCAACGTATGCCGGAGGTAATGTCTATGTGGCAAAATGGGATGGGACTTCATGGAGTGAACTTGGCAGCGGGGTGAGTCATGTGAGTGGATTTGATGTACAGATATTGTCAATTCTCGTAGATGCCGTGGGCAATGTATATGCTGCGGGGTTTCAGATCATGGATTCCGGTTATGATTATGTCGCAAAGTGGGATGGTACTTCATGGAGTAAATTGGGAACAGGAAGTCATGCGTTAAATGCCAATAATGGCATTGCTTCGTTATGTGCAGATGTCAATGGCAATTTATATGCTGCTGGTTTGTTTACAGACGGAGCCTCGTTTACCAGCGGTAACCGATATGTGGCGAAATGGGATGGTAGTTCCTGGAGTGAATTAGGTGCGTCAGGATTTTCTTTTAGCAATAGTGGTTCGTGTTTGTATGTGTGTTCGGATGCGACAGGTAATATATATGCCGCCGATGGCAGGGACACAGCAATTACACTTTCCGGCACTCATACCTATAATCCCGTGTATGTGGCAGAGTATAGGGCCTCCTCAAGTGTTGCACTTGTTCGTGAAATTACCGGGCTGCATGTATACCCTAATCCTGCGCATAGTGTAATTAATATTACCCTTGATAACACAAGCACTATCAGC
>CAIJNJ010000289.1 GCA_903821975.1 uncultured Bacteroidota bacterium | reverse complement strand
CACCTCATGCATCACCGTAAAGAACATGCCTTCTATACGGTTTGAGGACAGTATGCGGTATATGGAAGACTTTGATCTGTGCCTGCGAGTGGGGTATAAATACAAGCTCTACTTTATTAAGATACCACTAACACAGATATTCCGGCCATTTACATCACAGGGTGGCATCAGCGCCAACAAATGGAAAATGCGCAAAGGCGAAATGAAGGCATACAGAAGACTGGTGAAATTGAACCCTTTATTCATCGGACTACTGCCCTTCCTGCTTCTAGGCAGTTTAGGAAAGCACCTTTTGAAAAAAATAACCCCCTACCCCTAAAGGGGCATCCCTCATATTAAATGGTGTTTCTTTTCTCAAAGTGACACAATAATTTGCTCGTACTTGCTATGGGGTTAAAATTGTTACGAAGCTAAATGGATGGTTCCCCTTTAGGGGGCAGGGGGTTACACTCCCGCTGCGCTTATCTCTTTTACCTGCCCTTGTTCTATACGCACTACACGTGCAGGGTATTTCTGAATGATTGTGTAATCGTGGGTGGCCATAATAAATGCTGTTTGCTCATCACGGCAAATGTTGAACAGTAATTGCATGATCTCATCTGTTGTGTCCGGATCAAGGTTACCGGTAGGCTCATCGGCAAGGATCAGTTTAGGGTTATTAAGCAGTGCACGGGCAATGTCTACACGTTGCTGCTCACCACCGGACATTTCGTACGGCATTTTATTTCCTTTATTTTTTAACCCCACCTTTGAGAGCACATTTTCAATTTTCTCCCGCATCAGCACTTTGTCTTTCCACCCGGTTGCTTTCAGCACAAACTCCAGGTTGTCATATACATCCCTGTCTGTAAGCAATCTGAAGTCCTGGAATACAATGCCGAGGTTGCGCCTGAGTAGGGGTATCTTCTGCCATGTAAGCTGCTTCAGATCAAAACCCGCTACATTGCCCTCCCCTTCTTTCAGATAGATATCACCATATAGTGTTTTCAGCAGGCTCGACTTACCACTTCCTGTTTTCCCGATCAGGTATATAAATTCACCTTTGTCCACTTCGAGGTTAACATTATTCAGCACCAGGCTGTTACCCTGGTATATATTCGCCTGTTTCAGAAATACAATATTCTGGTCCATCATCAGTTCGTTTGTAACAAAGATAAACGCAATTCAATTAAAAAAGTGGCTGCCTGCAACAGCAAACAGCCACTTTTAAACATTTTACCGGATCTATTAATAAACCACCAGTTTTTTGGTCTGGGATTGATTACCCGTTGTTGTCTGCACAAGATACATACCCGACACTGCAATTGCGGCGTGTGGTATCAGTATATGAGCATCGTTACCCGTAATTTGCTGGCTGGTAGTATATACTACTTTACCGGTGATATCTGTTACTACCACCTTAGCAGTCGCATTGCTTGCGTCTTTAACAACCACATATGCGTCGCCATTGGTAGGGTTTGGTACTATGGCAACATCTATACCCGCAAGCTTTACATTATCAACACCGGCAGGTGAGCGGCTGAAATTGATGCGGTCTAAATAAAAGTCATTACCGCTGCTGTAAATACCATCAGATCCGGGATGTGGCCAGTATCTGAAACGGAATGTAGTATAAGCAGTTCTTGCAGCAGCAGGTATCCCGATGGTCTTTGGTGACCAATCTATGGAACCGGATGGTGTAAATTCTGTTGCAAAAACTCCATTATTCACTAAACTACCCCTTGACAGTATCACTAATTTCTGCCAGGAAGCACCTTTGTTAACGGTATAGTCAATTTCCAATGTATCGTTTATGTCGGCAACATTACTGGAGCGAGAAGCACATGCGTAATAAAAATCAAGATTAGCAGTATCACCAAGCGATGAAAGATCAACAGGCACACTGAACAGGTCATCAAAATCACCGAGCGGGCTACCGGTTACAGGGTATATAAAATTAACCGGATCTAACCTGCGATCAAAACTTATATACTTCATACAGTAATGATCATCAAATCCGACTGTAGTATCGAGCTGCCAATGAAATTCGTTGTCATAGTAATTGAAGTTTGGCCATTTTAAATAGTCATCGCCGGGCTGCCAGTTCTGTATATATGTTTCTGCATTTACACCAACTGAATCGGCCACAAATATTGCGTTCTGCCACTCTGCAGTATCTGTACCCGTGTTGTTACCAGTAGCAATTATT
>CAIJNJ010000288.1 GCA_903821975.1 uncultured Bacteroidota bacterium | reverse complement strand
ATCATACTTCTTCAATATTTCAGATATTTCCTGATTTTTTTTAGGCCCACCTTTCAAATAGATCTTTAGTATTTCAGGCTGATTTTTAATAATCACCCAACCTACTGAAATTAATATTTTCTCGTAACCGAGAATAGAATTCTATTCCGTGACACTAGCAAATTTCTGCCAATCAGCATTTCGCATTTTGGAAATTTCCGACAAATCCCCGTACGGAATTGTCGGTAATTTTTTGGCACCATGCTTTTTTACGAACAGTCGTTTCCGGGCAAATTCGATTTTATGGTTTTTATCTTTTTTTGTTTTTAATTTTTCCGTCAAATACTTTCGATCGTCCCTTCGACACCGCGAATGCTGCCATTCGTAATTGGTTCGTATTTTCTCGGTAAAACGCGGAAGTATTACCAACTTTTCGTGCGAAGGTCTTTACAGCCCACGGTATACGTGTCCGGCGCATTTGGATCCTGGTATTCTGCACCTTTCGCGAAAGTATTGCGCTTAATTTTGGCAAAACTCGTTTGCGCATCTCGGTGAATGTCTCTAAACTCTACTGCACTTGTTTTTTTAGTTATTCTTGGGTTTTTATGGATTTCAACCAACTCCACATTTCGCCGGAAATTTCATTTTTATTTTTTTCAAATTATCAATTCTAATTTCCTCGAATTTCACCAGCATTCCTTGACTTTAATTTCGATTTGTATTCTCTTTCGCAATTTCAATTATCGAATTCGAAATTTTAAATTGATTGGTGAATTTCAATTTGAATTGGGAATTCAGTTTGAAATTGAATTGCCGATTCGCTGAAATTAAAAATTGAAGTCCGAGATTGTAATGAAACTTGTAATAATGGTAATTTTTATTGGGTACGGTCAAACTCACCCCTATACATTAGGTGGCTGGTATAGTTGGTCTGGCGGGTCATATTTGAAAATAATAGTGATCTAAAAAAGAAAATAATCTATAAAGAGAAGGTTTTTAAACAATTGATCGTCTAATCATCACACCACAACTAAATCTAAATCTGATAAAATGAAGAAAACATTCTTATTTACGGCTATTTCATTCCTGTTAGTAACATCCGGGAAAGCGCAGGTAGGCCCTGATATCACATCATGGCTGCAAAATACAACAGTAACCGGCTATGGTGGATATATTTCAAACGTACAATTAGTGCAGTATTCTTCCACCTATGTTTACGTAAGTACAAATTGCATCCCTGAATATTCTATTGGCCCATGGCCAAGTAACCCTAATGTACCTTCGCCGCAAAATTATGTGTGCGAATTTCCAAGATACCCTGTACAGAATACAGGTGTAGCAACAGCTGTAGGCCTTGGCACCATAGGTTTGTGGAGCAATGGAGTGTCCATATTTAATCCGGAAGACGGTTTCCATTGGAATAATACTACCCATGCCTGGGCGATGGGCCCCGGTACTTCATGGAACAGGAATGCCTTGCCATTTGAAGGACCAGGCTTTGATTCCTGCCTCGGGCACCCGCAACAGACCGGAAATTACCATAATCATGTGAACCCAAGATGCCTGTATAACGACCTCGACAGTACACATCACTCTCCTATCATCGGTTATGCGTTTGATGGTTTCCCTATCTATGGCGCTTACGGCTATTCAAACCCTGCATCATCAAGCAGCACTATAAAAAGAATAAAAAGCAGTTATGTATTAACTACAGATACAACCCTCAGGCACAGCGGATCCGGACCTATACCTGTAGCCACCTACCCTCTTGGTGATTGTATAGATGATTATATATATACAGCCGGAGCAGGTGACCTCGATGCTCATAATGGCCGTTTTTGTGTTACACCTGATTATCCGGCCGGCACATATGCCTACTTTGTAACGCTTAATGCATCACTTGCTCCTGCTTATCCGTTCGTATTAGGCCCTACTTATTATGGTATTGTCGGCTCTACAAATACCCATATTACACCTTCAGGGTCTGATACCACTTATATTTCAGGCACTACAGGCATCAGCCAGGCATCAAATGCTACTATAAAATTCGTGATAGCTCCAAACCCTGTTGATGATCATGCATATATTTATATGGATGCAACTAACACGAACAATGTAAAAGGCAGCCTGTATAACGCAGAAGGCAAACTCGTAAAAACTATAAATGAACTAATGCAGCCAAGCATTGCATATGCATTAGACATGACTGATCTTCCGGCAGGCATGTACATTCTTTCATTTGAAGGTGGTGGAAAAACTGTAACAGAGAAAATTATCAAGAAGTAACTTTGTGAAAATACCAATGATTAATTGAAAAGAAAATTACTGATAGCTTTTTTGTGTATGGCATCTGCAACAGCGGATGCCATACCATTTACAGGCAACCCAGCCAACGAAGGAACATTGAGTGTTACATTCCACAATTATGTAGGTAACCAGGTATTACAATTTGATACAGTACTATATAATGATGAACTGGGACAATCTTTTTCCATCACGAAATTAAAATACTACATCGGCAATATCCACCTGAAAAAAGCCAATGGAGCAGAAGTTACCTATGAAGACTATTATTTAGTAAATGAAGAAGAACCTTCATCAAAAAAAATAAGCCTCGGTAATATACCGGATGGTGAATATATCGGCATTGATTTTATTATTGGCGTAGATAGCCTCCACAATTGCAGCGGGGCACAGTCAGGGGCTTTAGATCCTGTAAATGCAATGTTCTGGTCATGGAATACCGGCTATATCTTTCTGAAACTCGAAGGTAAGTCAGCTGCATCAAAATCACCGGGGAATATTTTCGAATTCCATATCGGCGGATATAAGCAGCCCTACAACTGTATCCGTAGCGTATCACTTGTTTTCGACCACCCTATTACTATCGACCATGCAAATACTAAAGAACTGCACATAAAAACTGATGTTGCCGAAATCCTTAAAAAGCCCACAACAATAGACCTTTCAAAACTTTCTTCTGTCACTGATTTTCATAACGCCACAACTATAGCCAATAACTACATGGATATGTTTTCTGTGTTATCAATTAAGTAATGAAAAATAAAACCATCATTATATTATTGCTCGTATGTACAGTCCTGCTTGGCTTCACTACCAATAACTATTTTCTCATTACTAAAAAAGACGTAGAATTAAATGTCCCAAAAGGTTTTCCCAAGCCAAACTATAAATTCAAAAACAACAAACTCACTCCTGAAATATTCACACTGGGCAGGAAACTGTTTTACGACCCTATTCTTTCCAAAGACAGTACCATAAGCTGCTCCAGTTGCCACCAGCGCCTTGCGGCATTTGGCCATTTCGATCATCCGCTCAGTCATGGTATAAACGGGCTCATAGGAAAAAGAAATGTACCTGCACTGCAAAACCTCATCTGGAAAGACACCTACATGTGGGATGGTGGTGTAAATAACCTGGAAGTGCAGCCCATAAGCCCCATCACTAACCCTGTAGAAATGAATGAATCACTGGCAGGTGTTATTGAAAAACTAAAACACAATAAAGAATATGCCGAAGAATTCAGGGTAGCATTTAAGGATACCAATATTACTTCTGAACAACTGTTAAAGGCACTGGCACAGTTTACCGGTTTAATGATATCAGTCGATTCGCGGTATGATAAATACATGAAAGGTGAGGATACTTTTTCCAACTCAGAAAAAATAGGGCTGGAATTATTCCGTGCAAAATGCGCTTCATGCCACGAAGAACCTCTGTTCACAGACAATTTATACCGCAACAACGGGCTGAGACCGGACACCTCATTAAAAGACAAAGGACGAGGCGCAGTTACCGGTGTGGAATTTGATGAATATAAATTTAAAGTACCCACCCTGCGTAACGTAGAAAGAACATACCCCTACATGCATGATGGCCGGCTCAGAAAACTAAAAGATGTGCTTGATTATTACGGCTCGCCTGAAAACTTCCAGCCCAATGCCGCGAAAGAAATGTATGAGATCGGGAAATTATCTGCGCAGGAGAAAACAGATATTATCGCTTTTCTCCTAACACTTAGCGACAAAACCTTTTTGTACGATCGGCGTTTTGTAGATCCTTTTATGAAGTAAATTACTCGTTGACCCAAACTGTGAAATCATTCATACTACCTTTAGTAGTAATTCATTATTTGTCCTTAGTTTCAACATTGATCATTACAATTTGTTGATCTTTAGATTCTTTCCTGAAGTACAATTTCCAATGAATAAATATCCTTTAAGCTCCCTTAGTTCGCTGCCGGTCATAAGACAAGGTGAAATAATGTGAAACAAGACGAAACAAAATGAAACACAATTGCCACAAATCTGCCTCATATATTTATGCAAGTACATATCGAGATAGCATAAGTAATCTCTCAATTACTTCTTCTTATTGATACTTTCAGATAAGTCTTTACCCGCTTTGAACTTCGGCACTTTATGAGCCTTGATTTTAATTGTAGTAGAATTAATCATAAGAGATCTCTATGTTGAAGAATTCTCCCGTCTTGGTAGGAATGCCTTTGATACATTATCAACCCTGAAAGTATGTGAGGAGCATGGAGTGAATGTCCATATACAGAATATGAATCTTGATAGTATTGTAGATAACAAACCTAACCCGGTATTCAAGTTATTCAGTCATATTGTTTCCGTAATTGCCGAACAGGAAAAGGAACTTATCCGTGAGAGGACAGAAATGGGTAAAATTGCAGCCCGGCAGAATGGGGTTAAGTTTGGAAGGAAAGCAGGTAGCAATGAGAGAAAGATTGATTTTCTGAACAAGGACACAAACAAACAAATCCTCAAATATCTCAAAGAAGGTAGAACAACAGTCAGGGAGATTGCCAAGATTACTGATTCATCAACGGCTACAGTAATGAAAGTGAAGAAAGTGGCTACAGAGACAAACCAACTGAAAAGTATGGTAAATGTAGGAGTGTAATATATCGTTATGTTGCATAAAAATGGATTTTCAACTTCCTTTCACCAGAAAGGAAGTTGATTTTTATTAGGACTAATCATTATTGCTATCTCTTTATTGATAAATCTTGAGAGCAGAATTGATAAGGTTATTGATTTTACAGGACGATGAATTTAAAAAAATGTTTCTCCCAAATCCTTGTTTCTATTCTGAACCCTCTTTTTAATTAATTTCAGATAACTATCTGTTGTATGGATGTTTTGATGACCTAAACTCTTAGAAATTTCATAAACATCTCCACCAATCTCAACCATAAGATTTGTATAAGTATGGCGGGGTAAGTGTGAAACCAATGGTATATCAATTGGACAATAAATACCAGTCTTTTCACCTCGTTCTTTGGATTGTTTATTGACTTCTTCTTGTAAAAGTTTTAATTTTCTGTTATAAAGTGTTGTTTGGGTTTGAAGATGGTTGT
>CAIJNJ010000287.1 GCA_903821975.1 uncultured Bacteroidota bacterium | reverse complement strand
TGGGAATAGCCATTGATATTTCTGAGAAGAAAAATGCGGAGATCGAGCTGCTTGCCGCTTTGGAAAAAGAAAAAGAATTGAATGAATTAAAATCAAGATTTGTATCAATGGCATCCCACGAATTCAGGACGCCATTAAGCGCAGTGCTTTCATCAGCCTACCTGCTTTCCAGGTACGCCAAGACTGAAGAACAGCCGCAAAGAGAAAAACATATACAGCGTATTGTTTCGTCTGTTACCTCGCTTACAGAGATATTAAACGACTTCCTTTCGGTAGGTAAAATAGAAGAAGGAGACATTCAACCTCACTATCGTGACTTTGATGTAAAAGAATTAATGAAGGACATCATACAGGATGTACAGCATTTGTTGAAGAAAGGGCAAACGATTTCTTATGATCATATCGGGGCTAACACAGACGCACACCTTGATCCGTCAATGATGAAGCATATTGTTACCAACCTGCTCTCTAATGCTGTTAAATTCTCCAGCGAAGGAGCGGTTATAGAACTGGTAACGAAGCGGGATAAAGACACACTTTCGGTATCGGTAAAAGATAATGGCATAGGTATACCGGAAGAAGATATTGAAAACCTGTACAAACGGTTTTTCCGATCTTCAAACGTGACCAATATACAGGGTACAGGTCTTGGATTACATATTGTGAGCAAGTACAGTGAACTGATGAATGGGAAAATAGAATGCGAAAGCAAAATAGGTTCAGGAACAAAGTTTACGATCACTTTTATAAATGATAAATAGTCTATGAAAAACATTCTTATCATCGAAGACAATGAGGATATCAGGGAAAATGTAGCGGAGATATTAACACTCTCTGATTACAAAGTCTTAACTGCAGCTAATGGCAAGGAAGGCATTGAGGCTGCTCAAAAATACAAACCGGACCTGATTATTTGCGATATAATGATGCCCGGTGTGGATGGCTATGGGGTGCTCCATGTTTTGCATAAGACCCCTGAAACTCAAAATATCCCTTTCATTTTTCTAACCTCTAAAAGTGAGCGTAGCGATTTTCGCGCGGCAATGGAATTGGGTGCGGATGATTACATAACCAAGCCTTTTGCCGGCAACGAGTTGCTGAATGCTATTGAAAGCCGCTTCAGGAAAATGGATGTAATGAAAAAGTCATTAACACCTGATTTGGCCGGCCTTAATGAGCTGAGGCAAACACTTGATAGCAAAAAGACACTGGAGCAGCTTACCGAAGAAAGCAACACCAACGTTTACAAGAAGAAACAGCTTTTGTATAAAGAAGGTAGCAATCCTCATTACCTGTATTATATTGTAAAAGGAAAAGTGAAAACATACAAGACGCATGACGACGGTAAGGACCTGGTGATGGATTTGTATAATACGGGTGATTTCTTTGGCTATATTACCCTGCTGCAGGGCGGGGCATATAAAGAAAATGCGGAGACTATTGAGGAAACAGAAGTAGCCACAATACCCAGGAAGGATTTTGAAGACCTCATAAACAGCAACCCCGCTATTGCCCGCAAGTTCATATCATTGCTTGCTAAGAATGTGGCGGATAAAGAGCAGCACCTGCTCGGCATAGCTTACAATACATTGCGGAAGAAAGTAGCTGAGGCATTAGTGAGCCTGCAGAAAAAGTACCATGTCAATAAGAAAGAACCGTTCCTTATCGACATCAGCCGCGATGACCTTGCCACTATTGCCGGTACCGCGTCCGAATCGCTTATCCGCACACTTAGTGATTTTAAGAGCGAAAAGCTCATTGATATTAAGAGCGGTAAGGTGATCATATCTGATGAGAAGAAGCTGGCAAACCTCATCAGGTAGTTGACAATCATATTGTTTTTAGTGTTTTGCTTCAGATAGGCATGATATTTTAGCATGCCTTTGAAGCTATGAAAGCGAAAAAGCTTTTTAAGGAGATATTAGGCATTGTCAAAGACACTTTCCAGGGGGTATCAGATAATAAGATAACAAAGCTCAGCGGCTCTCTTGCTTATTCTACCGTGTTCTCAATGGGGCCGCTGTTGATAGTCATCATCTCTGTATGTGGTATTTTCCTCGGGCGCGATGCTGTGGAAGGGAAAATATATGACCAGCTCCAGCAATTCCTGGGTAATGATGCGGCTCTCCAGTTGCAGGATATCATTAGAAAGGCCATGATAAGTGGCAAGAGCACAATAGCCATGATCCTCGGTGCGGTTTTTCTGTTGCTTGGGGCTACATCCATTTTTGCGGAGATACAGGATTCTGTAAATGATATATGGGGTTTGAAGCCAAAACCTAAAAAGAACTGGTTGAAAATGATCCAAAACAGGTTTCTTTCATTTTCAATAATAGTCAGCCTTGGTTTTCTGCTTCTTGTATCATTGATGGTTACTGCTTTGATTGATGGGTTGAGCACTAAGCTCCAGACCTATTTGCCTGGCTTGGCGTTGTCGGTTGTTTATATACTGAACCAGGCCATTACCGTGGTAATAGTAACGTTTATTTTCGCTGTGATATTTAAGGTATTGCCGGATGCGCGCATAAAATGGAAGGATGTAAGCGTGGGCGCATTTGTCACAACTATGCTTTTTATGCTGGGTAAGTTTGTCATTTCGCTTTATATCAGCAAGAGCAATGTAGGAAGTATGTTTGGCGCTGCAGGCTCTATAATCGTTCTTCTTGTGTGGATATATTACTCGTCGCTTATATTGTATATAGGGGCAGAGTTCACCAAAGCATATGCAGTACAATATGGCTCGGAAATACTACCGAGCGAATATGCGGTTACAAAGAAGGAAGTAGAAATAGAGACAGGTAAGAAATCTGTGCAACAAAAAGAAAAAGAGCCATGATCTATTTCTTCTCTGGTCCGGGTGCGGTTTCAATGTCGGTTACTTCTGCATCAGCCACAATTTTCATCAGTACTTGTTCTTCAGGGCTCAAT
>CAIJNJ010000286.1 GCA_903821975.1 uncultured Bacteroidota bacterium | reverse complement strand
CTATAAAGGTTGTTTTTTTGCCAGAACGCGTTTTTCTTCGTAAATTAGTAGGGTAAGCGGGGAATATATGCAAACTCAGACAGCGCCTGTTATCAGCGATTATAATAAGTCAGACGAAGAAGAAAAGAAGGTAATACTCAGGGAATACCGTGCGCTGTTGCGCGCACTTAAGGAGCGCCTGAAAAAAGGCGATAAAGCTTTACTGCGCCATGCTTTCGAGATAGCAGTAGATGCGCATAAGGATATGCGCCGCAAATCGGGCGAGCCATACATACTGCACCCGCTGGCCGTAGCGCGCATAGTGGTGGAAGAAATAGGCCTGGGTGTGAACTCGGCTATCTGTGCACTGCTGCATGATACGGTGGAAGACACCGAGATAACACTCGAGGATATTGAAAGGGAATTTAACAGCAACATTGCCAAGATCATAGATGGCCTCACCAAGATATCGAATGTGGTGGATATCAAGGCCGATACTACCATACAGGCAGAGAACTTCAGGAAAATATTACTGACACTGGCCGATGACCCGCGTGTGATATTGATAAAACTGGCAGACCGTCTGCACAATATGCGCACGCTGGACAGCATGAGCCGTGACAAACAGTTGAAGATATCTTCTGAAACCACGTACATCTATTCGCCACTGGCGCACAGGCTGGGCCTTTACGAGATAAAGAGCGAAATGGAAGACCTGGCGCTGAAGTACACCCAGCCCGATATGTACCGCGACATTGCGCAGGGCCTTAAAGAGACCAAGCGCGACCGCAGCAGGTACATCAATGAGTTTATCAAGCCTATAAAAGAAGAGCTTACTGCCAATGGTTTTGACTTCGAGATCTATGGCCGGCCAAAGGCTATAAATTCGATCTACAATAAAATGAAGAAAAAGCACGTAACGTTTGATGAGGTGTATGACCTCTTCGCGATACGTGTGATCATAAAGTCGGCACCGGAGCGGGAGAAAGAAGATTGCTGGAAGGTGTATTCCATAGTCACTAACTTTTACCACCCCAGCACTGAGCGCCTGCGCGACTGGATAAGCGTGCCTAAGGGCAATGGTTATGAAGCGCTGCACACTACGGTAATGGGGCCGGGTGGTAAGTGGGTGGAAGTGCAGATACGCACCGAGCGTATGAATGAAATAGCGGAGAAGGGCCTCGCTGCGCACTGGAAATATAAAGAAGGTGCGCCACCTGCACAGGAGAGCAAGCTGGACAGCTTCCTGAAGCACCTGAGGGACATACTGAACAACCCGGATACGGATACCATAGATTTCATACAGGACTTCAAGCTCGATCTTTTTACCGAGGAGATATACATCTATACACCAAAGGGAGATATGCGTGTGCTGCCGAAAGGCGCTACGGCACTGGATTTCGCGTTTGATATACACAGTGAGCTGGGTATGCGTTGCATAGGCGCCAAAGTGAATTATAAACTGGTGCCGCTAAGCCATCAACTGAATAGCGGTGACCAGGTGGAAGTGATATCATCATCAAAACAAAACCCGTCGGAAGACTGGTTATCGTTCCTGGTGACTGCTAAGGCGAAGTCGCGCGTAAAGAACTACCTGAAAGAAGACAAGCGCAAGATAGCAGAGGGCGGCAAGGAGATACTAAAGAAAAAGCTGGACCTGCTGGGCGTATCTATGTCGCAGCACAACCAGAACGAACTGATACACTTTTATAAAAAATCATCTGCCCTCGACCTCTATTATGCGATAGCCGTGGGCAGTATAGATCTTAAAGAACTAAAAGACTTTTCTGTTTATGGCGATAAGTTCCAGCATCCCGGAAAGGAAGTTAAACAGGACACCAAGGGCGCTGATGAACTTAACGGGAAGTCAAAGACAGCCAAGGGTGGCGGAGAACTGGTGATCTTTGGCGAGCGCTCTGATAAGGTGCTGTACAAGCTGGCGCAGTGCTGCCAGCCCATACCCGGCGATGACGTGTTTGGCTTTGTAACATCTGGTGAGGGACTTAAAGTGCACCGTACCGACTGTCCTAATGCAGCGCAGTTGCTGGCTAATTACGGCCACCGCATCGTAAAAACGAAGTGGGCCAAGAACAAAGAAATATCCTTCCTCACGGGTGTGCGCATCATAGGCATGGACGATGTGGGCGTGATACAGAAGATAACCAATGTAATATCGGGCGAGCTGAAGCTTAATATGCGCTCACTGAGCATAGACTCTAAAGACGGTATTTTTGAAGGGAATATAATGGTATATGTGCACGACCGCGAAGAGCTCAATAACTTCTGCAACCGCCTCGGCGCGCTGGAAGGTATCAGTAAAATAGAGCGTATAGAGAACCCGGAGCAGTGATATCTCCGCTGGTGGTATGATTATGTTGTCTGTTAAGAAAACAACGTAATGAATATCATCATACAGTCGCCGGGATTTAAAGCAAGTGATTCACTGGAAGAGTTTATTAATCAGAAATTAGAAAAGATCGGGCAGCACAGCCATAACGTTATGCGTGCAGATGTGATCCTGACCAAGGGCCCCGAATCTGAGCTCCGCAACAACCATTGTGAGATACGCCTTGAAGTGCCGGGCAATGACCATTTTGTAAAGAAGAACAGCAGCACCTTTGAGCACGCAGTTACAGAATCTGTTATCGCACTTGAACATATGATAGAGCGGAGCAAGGGTAAAAGTCGTGAGTCGTAAGTCGCCTGCCTTCGCCGAAACTACGGCAGGTAAATAAGTCGTAAGTATAACACCTATCTCTATGGTAGAATATTGATGGGTGTACCTACGGATGTGTGGTTGTATAGCTCGTCGATCTGATTGTTGGTGAGCGCTATGCAACCGAGGGTCCAGTCGTCGGCTGTGTATTCCTTTTCTCTCCGTTCCTCGCCATTTGGCAAGCCATGTATCTTTATATCGCCACCGGCGGGCTTCCCGAAGCTTTGTGCGTAGCGCATATCAGCCAGTGAAGGATAGGAGATACCAAGACATTTATGGTAATGGCTCAAGGGATTTTTGCCGTTTATATAGTAAATGCCTTCGGGAGTCTTGCCATCGTTCCTGAAGTGTTTGGCACCTACAGGCTCCGGCCCCAGGCATACATGGTATGAGGCCAGCAGCCTGCGATGGTTGTATAGTTCCATCATCCGCTTATTCTTGATAACAACGATGCTATCTACCTGTTCGTGGATAACATCGCTCTTTTTCGGGGACATTGCATTTGAATTCGGCTTGCAGCATACAAGTGTGCTGCTCATTACGATGAGTACTATTACTGTGTGTTGCATAAGGAATGGCGTTTCTGATTAGAAGCGCATTCCCTGCGTTTTCCATAAAAGGCAAACCAAAAGCTTTGTTAAACCGGTGTGTTCATTAGGGCTTCCCAGTACTCTGCCGCCCTGCGTGTGTGCGGGATAACGATGGTGCCGCCTACAATATTGGCCACTGCGAATATCTCGTACATTTCTTCGGTGGTAATGCCTTGCTCATGGCTCTTGCCCAGGTGGTACTTGATACAGTCGTCGCAACGCAACACCATGCTGGCTACCAGCCCCAGCATTTCCTTGGTCTTTGTGGAGAGCGCGCCTTCGGCATAGGTATTGGTGTCTAAATTAAATAGGCGGTTGATAACCTTGTTTTGTTTGCCGAGTATCACCTCGTTCATCTTAGCACGGTAATCGTTGAATTCCTGTATCTGGTCCATGTTTTTAGTTTAGTTGAAGATTATGAGGCAAATTTAATCATACTTTTACAGCAAATGAAGGACGAACTAACAAACCTCAATAAGTACATCAGCTCATCAGGCTTCTGCTCACGGCGTGAAGCAGATAAACTGATAGAGCAGGCAAGGGTTACGGTAAATGGCGAACTGGTACTGCCGGGCGCTAAAGTAAGCCCCGGTGATACGGTAGAGATAGATGGCGAACCGCTGAAAAAAGCAAAGGCCAAAACACGGCCTATTTACATTGCATTCAACAAGCCGGAAGGTGTTACCTCAACAACAGATGTAAAAGACAGGTCGAACATTATCTATTTCATGAATTACCCCAAGCGGATATTTCCCATTGGCAGGCTGGATAAAGACTCTGACGGGCTTATATTCCTTACGAATGACGGGGATATTGTGAACAAGATATTACGCGCCAGCAATAACCACGAGAAGGAGTACATAGTAACCGTAGATAAGGCCATCACGCCGGAGTTCATCAGACAGATGGGTAATGGTGTGCCTGTGTTAGGAAAGGTGACCAAGAAATGTTTTGTGCGCCAGGAAGGTGGCAGGCGTTTCCGGATAATACTCACACAGGGGCTTAACCGGCAGATAAGGCGCATGTGCGAACACCTCGATTATAAAGTGATGAACCTGACAAGGGTGCGTATCATGAATGTATCGCTAGGTAATCTTGCCGTGGGCAAGTGGCGCTACTTTACCGCTCCCGAAATTGATAAGCTAAATGAGCTCGTTGCAGAATCAAGCAAAACGGAAGAAGCATCTAAAGGCCCTAAGCAGCAGTACATCCCTAAGAGAAAGAAGGGCGGGGGTGAGGTAATAGGTGAAATGGTTAAAGAAGTTAAAAGGGTAAAAGGTGATGGTAATGATAAGGCTCCCGGTGAAAAAGAAAAGAGGGTGAAAAGGGAGCATGTGAGCAAAGTAATGGGAGAAAAAAGCAAGAAGCCATCAACGGCTAAGTATAAAGACTTCAGAGGGAAGAAAAGGGGATAAGTTGATAGGTTGAAAGGAGACAAGAGATAAGTTAGGACTCTTTGACTATTTAACCTTTTAACTATTTGCCCTTTTAGCCAATTAACTCAAGAAACCTGGCAAGTCCTTTCTTTTTCTGTTCGTCGAGGTAGAACTTGATGTTGTCGGTATAGTAGATGTGCAGGTCGTAGTAGGGGAATGGGTTCTCTGCGATCACCTTGTCCATATGTTTCAGTCCTTCGGCATTTGCGGCATTGAAGCGGGCGGTGAAATCAGCCGGTAGTGGTTTGTTGGCTACCCATGCAGCAAATATGAAGTCGAGCCCTGTATGATCTTTCCATGCCGCAGACAGATCATAGACATATTCAAAATTGTGCAGTTGCTTTAACGCACGGTCGCCAATGATAACACCTGCGCTTGTACCGTTTATATACTCAATGAAGTTTTCAGTGGCGGGCTTGTACACTACTTTTTTCTCCCAGTGGTTTTCAAGCAGCAGCTGCGCCAGTCGCACTGAAGTACGGGATTGATAATCGAGATACACTGTTTCTATATCTTCCATAGGCACCTGGCTGAAGATAGCCACAGACACGACATTGCCATCTGCCGCTATACCGTAATCACTGACAATGTGGGCCCCACTGATGCCGGGGATAGCCGCAACAGGTAGTAAAGCTATATCGATACTGCCTTCCTGCAGGCTCTGTGCCAGGCGGGAAGGGTAGTCGAGGACTATTTCTATATCGTTGATGACATCGCTATGCTCAATGCCATACAGCAGGGGTTTGGTGTTCAGGTAACTAACTGCTGCAAGCTTTATTTTGGGGCTCAATACTCTTTGTTTTGCGCGCAAATATAAGGGTTAACGGTTTATAGCGTGTTTGTGTATCTTTATTTTCTAATATACTTAAATGCGGATAGGTTTCGGGGGTGTATTTATTGTATTATATATCGCATGGGTATTCTATCGTGTATTGATAAAGCGCGACCTCGCACAGCATAAGAATGACTTTTACGGCCTCACATTCTTCATCGCGGTGTGGCTGGTCATTTATTATTGGCTGCTCTTTTAAAGATGAGATTGCATTATTTAAATATTTGTGAACTTGGCTAAATAGGAATTCTTGTCATGGTTCGGCAGGGCTCACCATGACAGGAACAACTATTTGGCTACTTTACGTGTACTTAAATCTTATTTAGTTTATCAATGGTTTCTTCGCTAAGTGTTATAGACGCGGCGCTCATAAGTTCTTTTAGCTGTGCTACGGTGGTAGCACTGGCTATGGGGGCTGTGATGGAAGGGCGGGCCATAAGCCAGGCGAGGGCTATAGCAGCGGGTGTGGCATTGTGTAATTTGGCAACCTCATCCAGCGCATGGAGTATGCGCATGCCGCGCTCGTTCATAAATTTGTGCATGCTGCCGCCACGGATGCTTTTGGTGAAGTCGCTCTCGGTGCGGTATTTACCGGTAAGGAACCCACTGGCTAATGGAAAGTAACAGATCACGCCCATGCCGTTCTCTAGGCAGATATGTTCATACTGCTTTTCATAATTGTCCCTGTCGTAGAGATTATAGTGAGGTTGCAGCGTTTCGTATACAGGGTAGTTATTTTGACGGCTGGCATCGAGCGATTGTTTAAGTCGGTCAGGTGAAATGTTGGAAGCGCCAAAGGCGATCACTTTTCCTTCTTTTACCAGTTGGAAATAAGCCTCCATTGTTTCCTCCACGGGTGTTACTTCATCGTCAAAATGGGTTTGGTAGAGGTCTATGTGGTCAGTTTGCAGGCGTTTCAGGGAGTCTTCCACAGCCTTGAGTATATATGCTTTTGAGAGGTCTTTTCTGCCGCTGCCCATATCGGCGCCTACTTTTGTGGCCAGCACTACTTTGTCTCTTTTGCCGGTCTTCTTCAGCCAGTTGCCGATGATGGTCTCAGATTCACCGCCCTTGTTGCCTGTACCCCAGCGGGAGTAAATATCTGCAGTGTCCACGAGGTTAAACCCGCTACCAATGAAGGCGTCTAATATCCCGAATGACCTGTTTTCGTCGATGGTCCAGCCAAATACGTTTGTACCCAGTGCGAGGGGCGCCACTTCAATTCCGGTATTGCCGAGCTTTCTCTTTTCCATAGGATAGCAAAGATACGCGTATCCCGGAGCTAAATTCATGATTGCAGTATGCCCAGAAAGAAGCGCATCATATACATTTTAAATATCATCAGGCAATGGAATGGTTTTTTTATTACTTGTTGCAATTCATTACTTTGCTAACGGATAGCGTGGTACCCAGCTTATGACTTTCAGGAAGGTTGTTTTTATTATTTGTTTGTTATTTATCAAAGAGTCATTGTTTGCACAGGCAACCGATACCCTGCATCATGCCGATACCACCCAAAGCCTGCCAACGGTGCAAATAGATACGCCTGTCATATCCAGGCCGGCACCACCACCCACACCACCTCCATTCAGCGGTTATGTGATCAATGGGAAAGTGGAGGATATGAACACCAGCGAAGGGGTGCCTTTTGCTGTGATCTATTTCCCGCATACAGGGTCGGGAACATCGGCCGATCTCAATGGTAATTTTATCATCAAAACAAACAAGCTGCCTTCAGACACGCTGCATATTGAAGCTGTGGGGTATAGCCCTGCCGACAAAGTGCTCCGCAAAAGCCAGCATGAGTATAATTACATCATAGAGCTGAAACGGTCTACCACCTCGCTTAATGACTTTGTGCTGCATGCCGGTGAAGACCCGGCGGTATTACTGATGCGCCACATCATAGAGCGGAAGCCGTATAACAACCCTGACCGCACGGAGAACTATAAGTATGAAGCGTATAACCGCCTGGAAGCCGACCTGCAAAGGATGACCAAAAAGGAATTTGATAAGATACCGATATTGAAGAGCTATAGCTTCATTTTCAATAACCTGGATACTACATCTGATTCAAAGCCTTACCTGCCGCTGTATCTTACAGAGACGCTTTCGGACTTTTACTTCCGGCGCAGCCCGAAGAAGCAGCGGGAATTTATAAAGGCGAGTATGGTGAAGGGGGTTAACAATGGGAACGTGGTAAAGTACCTTGGCTCGCTATACCAGAATGTGAATGTGTACAGGAACTTCATACCGGTGTTTGATAAAAAGTATGTGAGCCCCATAAGCGACCAGGGCCTGTTTTATTACAAGTACAGTATTAAAGACACCCAGAAAGCATATGGGCACAACATAATACTCGTACAGTTCAAACCAAAGCGTGCGGCTGAAAATTGCTTTACCGGGGATTTCTGGGTAGTGGACTCGGTATATGCCATACAGCGCATGAGTATGGATGTATCAAAGCTGGCAAATATCAACTGGGTAGACAGGGTGAGCCTGTACCAGGAGTTTGCGCCTGTGGATAGTATATGGTTCCCGATCAAGGATAAGTTCATCGCCAACTTCACTGCTTATGGCTCTAACAAGTTGCCGGGCATGATAGGGCGTAAAACAACTACCTATCATAATGTGGTGATCAATGATACCTCTGTAGAAAGGGTGCTGGAAGACCCGAAATGGAAGACAGAAGTGATAGCCTCTGATTCGGCCAAGGGGAAAACAAATGAATGGTGGGTGCAGAACAGACCGGATTCTCTTTCTAAAAACGAGAAGGCAATCAACAAAACAGTTGATACCATTAACCAGATGCCCATCACTACCTTTTACAAACACCTGTTGACGTTCCTGATAAGTGGTGTAAAGGATATAGGGCCACTGCAACTGGGCCCGTATTTTTACATATACAGCCACAACCCCGTGGAGGGAAACCGTTTCCGGCTATCGCTGGGCACGCCGCGGTCGTTGAAGGATGCACATTTTACCGGCTTCATCGCTTACGGTGATAAGGATAAAAGGTTCAAGTATGGCTTTACCGGGATATGGCTACCCGTAAGGCATCCGCGTATGTACCTGTATGGGTATTACGTGCACGATATAGACCAGACCACCAATTACTACGACCAACTGGGCTCTGATAATATATTCAGCTCCCTGTTTCGCAAGCCTGGTGTACCATGGAAACTGGCATTCTCTGACGACCAGCGATTTGAATTTTATAAGGAATATTACACAGGCTTCAGCCATAAGCTTATTCTTCAGCACAGGCAGTATACGCCCTATGCGCCGTTGCCATCAACCGCCGTATTTATGGATGATCATAGCAATCCATCAGGCAGCGTGATAAGCAGTGAGGTAGGTGTGGAACTACGGTATGCGTATAAAGAGAAGTATGTGGAAGGCCAATACCTGCGCGTGAATATAGGCAGCAAGTACCCTATAGTAGATGTGGAGGCCGATGCGGGAATAAAGAATGTGCTGAACAGTGCCTACCAATACCAGAAGACATTGCTGTCGGTTACGGAAAGTATCAACATACCGCCATTCGGCCATTTATACTACAATGTATTTGCGGGAAAATATTTCGGTACGCTGCCATACCCGTTATTAAGCATACAGCCGGGGAATGAATACCTGTATTATAACAAGTATGCCTTTGAGATGATGAATACTTATGAATTTATCAGCGACCAGTATGCAGGTTTCAATATAGAGCACAGTATAGGCGGTGGCCTGTTTAACTACATCCCGCTATTGAAGAAACTTAAATTCCGCCAGTTCTGGACAGCCAAGGGGGTGATAGGCTCATTGAACAGCGATAACGAAACGCTGAACCTGAATAAAGGTTATCCGTTCCGCACACTACAGGGCAATCCATACCTGGAATTAGGTACGGGTGTGTCTAACATTTTCAAGATATTCCGTGTTGACTTTGACTGGCGTGTTACCCCGAAGCCACAGGCGGGAGAAGTGAAGTCGGGTTACTTCGGGATCTTTGGTAGTGTGCAGTTAGAGTTTTAAACCACCCCCAACCCCTCCTAATAACAGGAGGGGTGAGGTCGAGTTGAGCGCTAATGGCATTTAGGAGATTACGCATAGAGTGTCCATTTGGGCTAAAGCCGTGCTCCTTTTCCGTTTTTCATCCCTCGACCTAAAGGTCGGGGCAATTGGTGCATCGGGTTATGGTACAATATTTGAGGGTCATAGCAACAAATCGGATCAATGGCTGCAATAAAGAGTAAAGAAACTAAAGAAGTGGCCTTCACTAACCGGGACAAGGTTTTCTGGCCGGATGAGGGATATACCAAGGGAGATGTAATTGACTATTACAACACCGTATACCCGCATATCATCAAGTACATGAAAGACAGGCCGGAATCATTGTTCCGCACACCTAGCGGGATAAAGGGTCAAGGATTTTTCCAGAAAGATGCAGGCCTGCAGGCTCCGGAGTGGGTGAAGTCGGTGCCGTTGTATTCGGAAAGCGCGGTGAAGGAGATCAACTACATTATCTGCAACGACAAACGAACCTTACTGTACCTCGCGAACCTTGGCTGCATAGAAATGAACCCATGGAATTCGCGATTAAAGAAACTTGATAACCCGGACTATTTAGTACTTGACCTTGACCCTTCTGAAAAAAACACATTTGAACAAGTGATCGACACGGCTCTTGTGATAAAAGACCTGCTGGATAAGGGAGGTGTAACATCGTATCCTAAAACATCCGGAGCGACAGGTATACATATCTATGTGCCGCTTGGCGCTAAGTATACGTATGACCAGGCTAAGGATTTTGCACATGTGATCGCGACAATGGCAAATGAACAGATCCCTGCATTTACTTCTCTCGACCGCTCGTTGGCGAAGCGCGGAAAGGATAAGATATACATTGATTTCTTACAAAACAGGAAAGGGCAGACTCTAGCCTGTGCCTACAGCCTGCGCCCAAAGCCGGGCGCAACAGTAAGCACGCCACTGGAATGGAAAGAAGTGAGGAAAGGATTGTCGCCATCTGATTTTACATTTAAGAACATAATGAGCAGGATAGAAAAGAAGGGTGATCTGTTTGCCGGTGTATTGTTGAAAGGTATTGATATGAAGAAATGTTTGAAAAAACTGACTGAGTAATGGATGGCTTTTCCAGAAGG
>CAIJNJ010000285.1 GCA_903821975.1 uncultured Bacteroidota bacterium | reverse complement strand
GATTATATAAACGGTGTGGTATGTGATGCTGCCAATAACGTATACGTTACCGGGCAGACATCAAGTCCTGCGGCCATTGCGTCAGGCGGCGCTTACCAGACAGCTATCAGCGGTACTACCGATGCGTTTGTTGCAAAATTCAGTTCGGCGGCGGGAACGCGCACCTGGGGTACTTATTTTGGCGGCACCGCACAGGAAGAAGGGCTGGCCATTGCATGCGATGCAGCTGGTAACATCGTTATAGGCGGCCAAACGAGCAGTATCGTAGGTATAGCCACAGGTACTGCATTCCAGGCTACATTAAACGGTACTAACGACGGTTTTCTTGCCAAGTTCACTAATGCGGGTGCGCTGACATGGGGCACATATTATGGTGGTGAAGGTGCCGAGCAGATAAATGGCGTAGCCTGTAACCCTGCAGACAACAGCATTGCTATACTGGGTAACACAACCAGTCTTACTGCCATATCCACTGCAAAGGCTAACCAGCCAAACTATGGCGGTGGTGTGCAGGATGCCTTTGTTGCTTATTTCACATCGGCAGGTGCAGAGAATTGGAGCACTTATTACGGTGGCCTTTCCCTTGATTACGGACAGGGTGTTTGTTTTGATAAGTTCAAAAATATTTCTGTGGCAGGCGGTACATTCAGTGCTACCAATATAGCTACTGCCGGTAGCTTCCAGCCTGCGATAGGCGGGGACTATGATGCTTATGTGGGCAAGTTCAATACACTTGGACAGATGATCTGGGGCACTTACTTCGGCAATACTTTCTATGATTATGCAAATGCAATTATCTGTGATACCACCAATGACCAGCTTGTGATTGCAGGATATACGGCAAGCACGGCAGGTATAGCTACCGCAGGTACGCAGCAAACTGTTTACGGTGGTGGCACATACGACGCCTTCACTACGAAATTCAAGAAGGATACGCTTGTCGCTGTTACCCAGCCATACACGGATACGCTGGTATGCGTAGGCGGTACATACAATGTGTCTTATACTTCCAACTACAATTTCAATTTAGCGAATACTTTTACGGTGCAGTTGTCTAATGCTGCAGGAAGTTTTGCGGCACCTACCGCAATTGGTGTGATTACCTCAAATCTTACAACCGGGCTTATTTCCTGCACTATTCCCGCAGGTACTACGCCCGGTACCGGTTACCGCATACGCATAGTAGCCAGCAGCCCATCATTTGTATCACCCGACGATTTTTACGATATCCAGATCATATCTGCATTGCCGCATTCAACAGCAACCGGCAGCACGCCTGTATGTGTAGGCAGTACTATTTACCTGTACGATACAGCGAGCTTCGCTGTTACGAGCTATAACTGGATAGGCCCTGCCGGTTCCGGTCTTGGCGGCACAGGTTTTACTTCTACACTTCAGAACCCCACTAATACCGGTTTCTCGGGCACAGGTGTTACACTTGCTGATGCAGGTGCCTATTCTGTGATCACTACACACAATGGCTGTCCGTCTGATACTTCAGGTGTAAGCATCGTCGTAAATTCAGCGATACCACCTACGCCTACAGATAGCGCTACGACACCGGGTTGTGTAGGCAGCACTATATACCTTTTTGCAAACAGCGATACTGCTGTTGCAGGTATCACCTATTACTGGACAGGCCCTGCAGGATTTACCTCTACGCTTCAAAATCCGTCCGTACCACTGGCCACTACGGCTAATGCAGGTACTTATTACGTAACCGATACTATGGCTGGTTGCCCGTCTGCTACCAGTTCGATAGTAGTGGTCGTAAATACGGTAACACCGGTTTCGGTTTCTATTACTGCAAGTCCAAACGATACGGTATGCGAAGGCACATTAGTGACCTTTACGGCAACCACTACCACAGGCGGCGTATCACCGGGATTCCAGTGGATGACCGGTGTCGGTTCGCCAGTTGTGGGAGCTATATCCAGCACATGGGCTACATCATCATTAGCGAATGGGGATAATGTGTTCTGTGTTATGTCCAGCGATATCATTTGTCCGTCCCCGGTAAATGCAAACAGTAATGTGATCACAATGGATGTGATCAGTTCGCCGCCACTTGTGAACATTGTTGCGAGCCCAGGCACGTATGTATCCCCGGGTACGATGGTGACGTTCAATTCTTATATCTATAATGCTGGGGCGCCTACTTATCAATGGTCTGTGAATGGTGTGAATGTGCCGGGCGCAACCGGTACTACGTTCACTATTGCAAGTGTAACACAAAGGGACACGGTAACACTTACAGTTACTTCTAACCTGATGTGTGCAATACCTAATTTCGCAACGAGCACGCTTATCGTTCACCCTGCTGTGGCGGGTGTTTCCAGTGTTGCTTCAGCATTGGATAATGTGGAATTGTTCCCTAATCCAGGCAATGGCACCTTTACTATCAAGGGTGATGTGGGCAGCATGAGCATGATCGGATTCAATGTATATAATCTTGTAGGCCAGTTAATGTATAGCGACAATGCTACACTACAGAACAACCAACTGAATAAGACATTCAACCTGAATAATGTACCCGATGGTATTTACCTGATGAACATCACGGGTGACGAAGGCCAGTCAAAAATACTGCGCTTCACCGTACAGCATTAGTAAGTAAGATCAAGTAATAACAAAGCCCCTTTACGGGGCTTTGTTATTTTATGGGCGTTTCATTTAATTATCTAAGATCAAAGAGAAGGCCTAAGCTCAGGTCTACGTCATGATTGGGGTTGTAGGTGTTTGGTGCGTCTTTAACCGCATCTGTGAGCCCCTGGTAAAAACCAAGATCAAGGTTTAACCATGTTCTCCTTGCCAGCCTGAAATCAAGACCTGCACCACCATTGATGCCCATATCCAGCGTCCTGAAATAGGATGAGTTGTGCGCCATATAGCTGTCATAGTAATCGTTGCTTACTGTGTAATACTCAGCCAGTTTCAGGCCGAAGGAAGGGCCGAGATAGAGGTTAGGGCGTATCCAGTCTGTGCGGCGACCAAAGAAATAATACGCACGAAGCGGCACGCGTAAGTAAAGGGGCTTAATGGTTTGAATACCACCGAGGTCATTTACGGAGTACCCTTCTGAAGATAGGGTAGCTTGTCCGCCCCAGCCCCAGTGGCGGTCTTCCATTTTTATCAGGCCCACGCCTGCGTAGCCTGAGGATTTGAACATTACGTCGCCGGGAAGGTTACCCACCCAGCTATTGCCAAAACCGGCCACCGGGCCTACAAATAGCGCGCCTTGCGCCGGTTTATTTACTACTTCTGTTTGTGTTTCTGTTTGTGCTGCTGCACGGGTAAACGCCATTAAGATAAATCCTGCCGTAACTAAGAGTAACTTTTTCATAAAATCAGATTTTAGTCCGTTATGGGCTTGAAAAACTTCGTGCCGATGCCTGTTTTCTTAAAGGATTTTAACATTTGATTTGTCTCTCCCAAAACATATTTTTAGCTTGAGAAACCTATTACCTCTATTAACTATTTAACCCTTTTAACCATTTAACTCTTTAACTTTACTATATGGAAGAAATGACCACCGTTACCGAAGTGATCAACAGCCTGCGCAAACAGGGTTATGTAGAAGACTTTAACCTGCAGCAAAACTGCCTGGTATGCCGTGAAGGGCACTACAGCGTATTTCATAACGAGTTTGTTATCGATAAGGTATATCGGTTTGAAGGGGACAGCGACCCTGCTGATGAAGCAACGGTATATGCAATTTCCTGCCCTAAGTACGATATAAAGGGTGTGCTTGTAAATGGTGCAGGCATCTATACCGATGATCTCACAAACGAGATGCTGGAGACTTTAAAGATCAACAGGCCGTAGAATCGAAATATGTCTGAGCGTAGAACCGCAAGATTTTGCGTCTCAGGATAGTGAGCATATAAATGATGGTATGGATTTTATTCCATTGATAATTTTGTCATGCTGAGGAACGAAGCATCTCTACTCGGGTAGGAGACTTTTAGGGATATTCGATGTTTGATTATCACTTATGGACAAGTTTAGCGAGATAATAAAAGCAGATAAGCCGGTGCTGGTAGATTTCTTCGCCACATGGTGCGGGCCATGCAAAATGATGACGCCGATACTGCATGAGTTGAAGACGGCGATGGGCGATAAAGTAACTATCCTCAAAATAGATGTAGATAAGAATCCTGAAGTTTCTTCCCAGTTCCAGGTGCAGGGTGTGCCTACATTGATCATTTTTAAGAATGGCAAGGTGCTATGGCGCCAATCGGGAGTGGTGCCTGCTAAGGAGTTGCAGCAGGTATTGGCCCGATTATAGCAATAATAGGTTACGCTGATAGATATTAATGTTTATTTTTACCATACCCAAGAAACGGGCAGAATAATACGTCTATTATAGTACACTACCTTAACCTGAATGAAAAAAATAGCTTTTTTCTGCCTGTATGTCATTACTGCACTCTCTTGTTTTGCGCAGGATGATTCAATTCATGTTCCTGTGCCTCGTGCAAATACTTTCTACCTGCGTGGGGGAGTAGGGTATGCATCTTCATATACAGGCGATATGGTTAATGGTACTTCTAATGCCTTTAACGTAAGGTCATATACTTCCGGGTTAAATGGAGTATTGGGCTGCGGCTATATGTTCAATGAGCACATAGGCCTGGAACTAGATGGAACTATGGTGGCGCCGGGAGCAAAATATACACTTACCAATTACTCCATAGATTCCACAGGAAGGATGTATACCGACGATATCACAAAGAGGACTTTACAGTCGTTCTTATTAGTGATGCCGGGAGTAGTATTGCAGACCGGCTGTGACCGGTTCAATATATACAGCAGGTTGTCGTTGGTGTTACCGGTTATCGACAAGTCGGTAAGCGAAGATGACTTTGTTAACTATGCCGGCAGCAATTCTTTGAAATATGCGATAAAGATGAGATCTACCCTTGGTTTCAATGCGGCTGTAGGCATATCGTACAAATTATGCCCGCATATAAGTTTGTGGGCAGAAGCTAATGCGCTGGCCTTATCGCCGTATACAGCGCAAACAACGATAACGGGTGCTACGCTTAATGGGGTGAATAATCTTGGTTCATTCTCTGCGTCGCAAAAAACAACGACCTATGTCTTTTCCGGTGGATATACTTTGACCCGGGGGGTATTGACATATTATGCAACGCAACCCACTTCTACAAGGCCATACAGCAATTTCGGGCTGCAGGCGGGAATATCTGTAGATATTGCAGATAAGCACAAAACACCTGTGACAAGATCCAAACGCGACAAGTATTTCTACGTAAAAGGTGGGCTGGGATATGCTATGCCGTTTGCCAATGCCAATGAGGACATTCTGTACGTTAATGGCAGCGGCCATGAGCAGTTTAATTATCTTCCGGGTTCGTCAAAGTACAACACCATTGCTGTAACCTTTACCAAGAAGCCTACTTCTTATTCTGCGGGGCTGGGCGGGACAATAGGCGGTGGTTATATGCTGGGAGAACATTTTGGGCTGGAACTGGATGCGCTGTTTGGCATTGTGAGCAGAAAATACAAGGAAAAGAACTCATGGAATGACTCAGATGGTAGCACAGCCGTTTTCAATATTACTACCTATTCGCAACGTAGGTTATTGCTTACTCCCTGCATCGTTATCCAGACAGGTGGGGTGGTTAACATCTATAGCCGGCTGGGCCTTGTATTGCCAATACTGAGCCAATTACGCGAAGAGGATTACAGTGCTCACTTTTCGGATATAGGCACACAGACGATAGCCTACAAAATGATGTTTACCTTAGGATATACGGGTGCAATAGGACTGAAGTATCAACTCACGCCCAAGCTGCAATTATGGGGAGAGGTTAGTGTGCTTTCTTTTGAGCCATATGTGCGTGAATCTAAATTTATAAGCGGTAGTCAGAACGGCGTGCCTATCGAAATATACGGCACCATGAAATATAAATTCACAAACAATGATTTAGGCCCGGATCCGGCTACAAGTACCTACCCATATAGTAATGCGGGTTTTCAGGCAGGTGTGGCATTCCGTTTATAAATCAGTGATCATCTTTGTGCCATTCACTCCTGTGTTTTCTCAGCGGATGTTCTTTTGATTTGTTGAAGATCATGGGGCCGTTCTCGCGACCGGCACGGCGTGCACGCTGCTCGTCTGCCGGCAGGTTCTTTTCTTCTTTACATTCTTCGCTGCAGCAGCCTTCGTATTTTGCCGCACATGCATCACATTGTATAAAGAGCAGGTGGCAGCCATCATTCTTGCAGTTGGTATGTGTGTCGCAAGGCGCGCCGCATATATGGCACTGGGCAATTACATCTTCCGTTATGCGCTCGCCAAGCCGCTCGTCGAAGACGAAATTCTTTCCCTTGAATTTTACCGGCAGGTGTTCCTCTTTGGCTTTACGGGCATATTCTATAATGCCGCCTTCTACGTGAAATACGTTCTTAAAGCCATTATGCAGCATGTATGCGCTCGCTTTTTCACAGCGTATGCCACCGGTGCAGTACATGATAATGTTCTGGTCTTTTTTGTCCTTAAGCATATCCACTGCCATAGGCAGCTGGTCGCGGAAGGTATCGGACGGTACTTCTATGGCATTTTCAAAATGCCCCACTTCATATTCGTAGTGGTTGCGCATATCCACGATAATGGTACCGGGCTTTTCGGCAAGCTCATTATACTCTTTTGCTTTGAGGTATTTGCCTTTGTTGGCCATATCAAAGGTGGGATCGTCAATACCATCGGCGACAATCTTTGGCCGAACCTTCAGGCGCAGCACCCAAAACGATTTTCCATCATCATCGAGGGCTATATTCATGCGTATACCATCCAGGTCGGGATGGGCGGCATACAGTGCATCCCTGAATGCTTC
>CAIJNJ010000284.1 GCA_903821975.1 uncultured Bacteroidota bacterium | reverse complement strand
TACTGCGTGGCTTTGGCCTGGGTATGCTGTTCATACCTATTACTGCGCTGTCTTTGTCTACCCTTAAAGGACAGGCAATAGGCCAGGGCGCTGCCTTTACCGGCATGATGCGGCAATTGGGCGGTTCATTTGGCGTTGCCCTTATTACTACATTCATGGCCAGTCAGAACATGGTGCACCGTAATGACCTGGTGTCTAAAATGGCGTACGATAACCCGGTAGTGCAGGCGCGTGTACAAGCTATTGAGCGTAGCAATATAGCGCATGGCGCACCACCCGACCTGGCCCTTAAAGGCGCATACCAAAGCCTTGAATACATGGTAGGCAAGCAGGTAGCTGTGTTATCCTACATGGATGTGTTCCTGTACCTCGGTATCCTGTTCCTTATATGCATACCATTTATGCTAATGGTAAAAGACGGTAAACCACCTAAAAAAGAAGATATCGCCGAAGCAATGCACTAGTGACAATTCATTACATTTTTCAAAGGGTTGACAACTTTTCTAAAGTTGTCAACCTTTTTGCAATACAAATCAACTACCTAACTGACATTATTCATAATAAACGGCTATCAATATTGTTAAAAAGCACAATTAATATACTGTCATGGTGAGCCGTCGAACCATGACATGCTGAATTAGTTGATAGGCTAAATACCATTTTTGATGGCCGGCTATTATCAAACACCTTTGCGGCCTTAAAAGCAGCACACAGGCAACTGCGCCTTGCTACCTGCCGGCCGGCAGGTTTGCGAGATACTTCTATGAACTTGTAGTTATACCAATTGGACTTTATAATTCAGCACTGATAAATTTGAGTGCTTCGCGTCTTTGCGCCTTAGCGGTTAAATTGTTACGCCTGATTCTAATGTCCAAGGGTATTACTCAAACTCAATATCAATATCGTACTTCGCTAACAGCCCCGATATTCCATGATAAGCAAACTTTGCTTTTTTGATCTTATTTATTTCCGGGTCGAAAGAATAATTGGTAGCAGTTCTGAAGTCTGCTTTTTCTAAGATCGTGTGTATGAACCGCGCATTCATTAGGTCGCAATTATTAAATACCACAGCAGACAGGTCCGCCTCTTCAAGATCCACTTCTTTCAGTGAGCAATTGGTGAATCCAGTCTTCTTCATCTTCTTCTGAAAGAATGAAGAATAATCAAGATGACAATCCTTAAAAGATACCGAGAACAGGAAGTTGCTGCATGCGCTGAAACTAATCCCAATCAGTTTGCACCCGGTGAATGTTACATTCTTAAGGCCGGTATTATCCATTTGCGCCAAAGAGAAATTACAGCCGTTGAAAGTACAATCAATAAAATCAGTATTCTTTAAATTGCTCTTCGAGAAGTCGCACTTCGTGAATACGCACTTACTGTATTCCCTGTCGCGCAGCAACTGCTCAGAAAAGTCTAAATTATCAAACGAAGCGTTCTCCGCTAGTATTGAATCCATGTGTGTTTTTTGCACTGACAATTGGCCAAAATGATTTTTGACGTTGCAAGATAATAATTACCACTCGGCATTGTGCCCAACATTTCTACAGTATCATGACCTAAAATATTATTATGAGAATAGTTACAGATTAATTAATTTTAATAAAATTATCAATATGAGAAAGCTAAACCTATTCTTTATCGTCGCAGCAATGCTCTTTACCGTACAACAAAGTAATGCACAAATATGGGACACTGTGGGCACAACAGGCTTTTCTGCGCAATATGCATACTATAACTCCATAGCAATGGATACCGCAGGTGTTCCTTATGTTGTTTTTGCATCAGGAGGCACTTTGCATAGCTCCTTTGGCCCGGCGGTGGCAATGAAATTTAATGGTACAAGTTGGGTTACAGTAGGCAGCCCACGGTTTTCGGGCTTGGCAGCTGAGCATTGCACCATTGCAATAGATAAGAACACCAACATTCCATATGTGGCATATGATGCTTACGATACCATTGTAAACACTTATGGCCCCGCAAATGTGATGAAGTTCGACGGCACAGATTGGGTGCAGGTTGGCAGCCCTAACTTCTCAGCGGGTGAGGCCTGGACCATATCCATTGCCATAGACAACAGCGGCACACCTTATGTTGTTTATATGGACTCCGTTAACGGCTATAAGGCTACAGTGATGAAGTATAATGGCACAAGTTGGGTGAGCGTAGGCAGCCCGGGCTTCTCTGCCGGCTGGGCAGAGAATACTGCTATTGCTATAGATAGTAGCGGCACGCCTTACGTAGTGTTTGAAAACCACCTGCAATTTCATGGAGCTACAGTGATGAAATTTGACGGCACTAGCTGGGTAACCGTTGGCGGCAGCTATATGTCTGACAGCACAGCCGATTGGCCTTCAATCGCCATAGACCATAGCAGCACACCTTATGTTTCGTATTTCGATTATGGGCACGGTGGCGCAGCAACGGTAAAAAAGTTTGACGGAACCTCATGGGTGGGCGTCGGTAGCCCGGGGTTCACCACCGGCTCTGCCACATTTACCAGCATTGTTATTGACAATACCGGTGCGCCTTATGTTGCCTTCTGCGATCAATCGCATGGCCTCGCTACTTCTGTTGTGAAATTCGATGGTACCACATGGAACTTCATCGGCACTGCGATATCAAGAGCAAACGTGTGGTATACATCTATGGCATTAAATAAGAATGGCATCCCCTATGTTACGTTTGCCGATGCAGGCATAGGTCAGAAAGCTTCCGTAATGAAGCTCCACGACACTACGTCCACCACGCTTGTAAAAAACGCCACCGTGCCAGCACCTACACTTACCCTATTCCCAAACCCGAACAATGGCACGTTCTCGATCCACATTAATGCGCCTGTAAAAGAAAGCGCAACAGTAATTATCACAAATATGCTCGGAGAAAAAGTGAAAGAATTTATTACCACAACCAATAAAGTAACTCAACAACATGTCGATGCCCCTCCCGGCACTTACTCTATATCCGCGCGCACTAAAGACGGCGAAGTAACCGGAAAAATTGTGATCGAATGATTTTTGGGTAAAATACATTTAACACAAAAGCCTCCGTTTTCACAGAGGCTTTGCTGGTGCTGCACGCCTGGTAATTGCT
>CAIJNJ010000283.1 GCA_903821975.1 uncultured Bacteroidota bacterium | reverse complement strand
CGGTAATGATGTGAGCAAAGATGGCAGGTATGTTTACTATTCATCCAAAACGGTGGATATGAAAACAGAAAAAAGCGTTACCCACCAGTACCGCTTCAACCTCATCGATGGCACTAAAAAAGAATGGACATCAGAGGCAGGCAAGACCATTACCCAGCGTTATGAAAAAGTATGGTTCGCCACATACGATAACTTACTGTATCAGAGCCTGGATAGTGGCGCTACATGGCAGGAGATTTTTAATGGCCTGCAGGATGCCGAGAATGTATGGGTTTCTCCGGATGCTCAGTATGTAGCCTATTCAAAGGAAGTACTTGTAAAACCCATGCTGGGCACAGATATATACAGCGATTTGCCTAACACTACTGCCAAAGTATATACCGACCTCAACTACAGGCATTGGGATACATGGGAAGACGGCAAATTCTCTCACATCTTCGTGGTATCTATCAAGGATGGCAATACAAAAGACCTGATGGTAGACGAACCTTATGATTGCCCGCAAAAACCTTTTGGTGGTGCTGAAGACCTTACCTGGTCGCCCGATAGCAAAGGCTTTGTATATGTATGCAAGAAGAAATTCGGTAAAGATTACGCGCAGAGCACAAATACCGACCTCTATTATTATGATGTAGAATCCGGTAAAACAGAAAACTGGACGGAGGGTATGCTTGGTTATGATGTGGCGCCTGCGTTTAACAAAGACGGCAAAAAGCTGGCATGGCTCAGCATGGCCCGCGATGGTTATGAAGCAGATAAGAACGACATCATCATAATGGATGTGGAGTCTAAGAAAAAAATGAACATTACCGCCAAATGGGATGGTACTGTGAACGGTTTCATCTGGAGCAACTCAAACGAGAAGATATACTTCAATGCCCCGTTTGAAGGCACAGAGCAGTTGTTCGAGATCGCAGTGCCTTTTCATGAGAAGGATAAGACAAGCGTAGTTAATATTACCAAGGGCAAGTACGATATCAATGGCATAGTAGGTGATGCCGGAAATGAAGTAATCGTATCACGCTGCGATATGAATCATGCTTCAGAATTATATGCAGTAAAGCCAAAGTATGGCGATATGCGCCAGCTCACACACGAGAATGATGCCATATATCAGCATGTGAAAATGAGCAAAACTGAACTTCGCCAGATGACCACCACCGATGGGGCTACGCTTCATGCATGGATCATCTATCCGCCCGATTTCGACCCTGCCAAGAAATATCCTACACTACTTTACTGCCAGGGTGGGCCACAGTCTGCACTCTCTCAGTTCTACAGCGTTAGGTGGAACTTCCAGTTGATGGCAGCGCAAGGCTATATTATTGTAGCACCTAACCGTCGTGGTATGCCGGGCTGGGGTGTAAAGTGGAATGAGGAGATCAGTAAAGACTGGGGTGGCCTTCCTATACAAGATTACCTCACTGCAATAGATGAGTTCAGCAAAGAGAGTTTTGTCGACAAAGGCCGGCTGGGTTGCGTTGGCGCCAGCTATGGTGGTTATAGCGTATACATGCTTGCAGGTGTGCACAACAACCGTTTTAAAACATTCATAGCTCACGATGGCCTGTTTGATCTTAAGAGCTGGTACGGTACTACCGAAGAGCTTTGGTTTGCCAACTGGGACATTGGCGGTGCATACTGGAAAGATCCTGCTCCATTAAGCTACGACCGTTTCAACCCCAGCAATTTCGTGAACAAATGGAATACGCCGATTATGATCATACAGGGTGGTATTGATTACCGTGTACCGGTGGAGCAGGGGCTTGAAGCATTCCAGGCGGCAAAGCTGCATGGCTTAAACGCTAAACTATTATATCTGCCAAATGAGAACCACTGGGTGCTGCATCCGCAAAACGGCATTGCATGGCAAAGAGAGTTTTTCAAATGGCTGGATGAAACACTGAAGTAAAGCTCAAAAAGTAAAAGTGGTTGTTGGATATTGTCGAGGCTTTTTTACGCGCCGATATCATTTCTTATATCTTCTAAAAGGCGTTTTTTTAAAGCGTTATTTAACTGTTGAATTTCATCTGTAAATAACGTATCTCCATATTTTTTTGTGATATTGTATATTACTTGTTCTGCTTGCTTTTCTGTATAAACATTTAATATGGTAGTGAAATTGCTAGTATTGAACACTCCAATTAATGTTATTTTGTAATTGGTCACATTTTTAGCACCTTTCAAACCATACATTGTTTGCTCCCATTTAACACTGTTAATGAGATCTTTATCATTATAAATATTGTATATGCTATGCCCAAATATTTTTTCTGATTTTGGAGCAGTCGATTTTGTTTGTATAAAAGGATGTGTCATTAAATTTATAGTTGTTGTTTCAAATTTTTCTATTTGTTCATTTACAAAATGATTTATTTTACTTTCACTAAAGAGGCTTTCGAAAGATTCTAAAGAGGTTAATAAAATTGGCCAAATCTTAGAGTTTAAATAGTTGAACGCATTGTAAATCAGAATAGGAGATTTGACAGGATCTTCATTATCGGCCACGCG
>CAIJNJ010000282.1 GCA_903821975.1 uncultured Bacteroidota bacterium | reverse complement strand
TCAACCATTTTTCTTTCCAGTAAATTCATAGAAAATTTGTTTTATATTATATAAGCATGCAAAATAATGAAAAATTAGCCATTATACTCTTTAATGAACAAATTTGAACGGAATTCATCTCTATCCAGGAAAGGGGCGAGATCTTCGAGTGGCGCTGATATCATCCTGCCGTCCTCCAGCTTCTTTGAAGACACCTTAGGTAAGAATTTATAATCTTCTGATAACATTACTTCACAAATAACCGGCCCTGTTTCATTAAGAAAATTTAGTATGTTTTGCTCCATCCCATCATGGCTAGTTATTCTACAGGTTTTAAAGCCGTATGCCGTTCCTAATTTGATAATATCCGGAAAACTTACCCCGGATGCCGGATCACTGCCTACTCTGTGCCCTCCAAAAAAGCCATCCTGGGTTTGCTTAATAGAAATATAGCCATCATTATTCAGGTAAATAAGCTTAACCGGCATTTTATGATGGATCACCGTTTGCAATTCCTGTATGTTCATTTGAATGCTGCCATCACCGGCTATACAAATCACATCTTTAAAGCCATTAGCTACACAGGCACCAATCGCTGCCGGAAGATCGTAACCCATAGATGCGCACCCACTGTTCCAGAAAATCCTGAATTTATTTTTGATAGGCATAGCCTGGAAAGGTGCTACGCACGCAGTACCATCTCCTGTAACACAAATACCTCCGTCGGGGATACAGTGGCCGAGCATTTCCATAAATACATATGGGTGCACGCCCTGTTTCTGATGACGATACTCGGGTAAAACGCTCGGGTATTTATTTTTGCGGACATGACACCAGTGCAGCCAATCGGTATGTAGTTGCCGCGCAGCGTTACCTATGCTACCAGCTAGTGCTGAAATAAAATCTTTGGCATCTGCACATACGGGTAAATCCGGTTTTACGGTTGGCTTTTGCAATTCTGCCGGATCAATATCCACGATTATCTTATATGCCTCACGTGCAAAAAATTCCCAATTATAACTTACCTGCCTGATGTTATTGCGTGTACCAATTGTAATGAGTACGTCAGCATTCTGAACGCAAAAATTACCAGCCCTGTTACCAAGAGTACCAAAACGTCCAATGTAGTTTTTATTATCCTCCCCTATCACATCCATGCCGTTAAATGTGGTTACGACAGGTATGTTACAAACATCCAAAAGTCCAAGGAACTCGCTAACACCACCTGATATGCGTATACCATGACCGGCAAGAATAACAGGGCGTTTGGCATTTTTTATTTTCTCAGCGACTATAGCTATTATTTTATTCAATTCTGTTTTCTCGCCTTGCACAGGAATATCAAAGCCTCTCAAATTAGTCTCATCAACCAGTGCTCCCTGTATATTCATAGGAACATCTAACCAAACAGGGCCGGGCCTGCCACTGGTAGCTTCATATACTGCCTTTTCAAGGTAATACCTGATGTCATTTGCATCAGTGATCATTTGCGCAAACTTGGTGATGGGTGACACTATGCGAACTATATCCACTTCCTGGTCTCCCAACTGTCTCAGCCCTTTAATTTCCGGGCAAGCATGAATAGTAGTTTCAAATTTCACCTGGCCTGATAAATAAAGTACCGGCACGGAATCGGTCCACTGCCCCAACACTCCGTTCAGTGCATTTAAACCACCGGGGCCCGTAGTAACATTTACTACTGCGAGCCTGTTACCTGTTCTTGCATAGCCTTCTGCTGCTATAGCACATGCCTGCTCATGATGGTTATTGATGTATTTCAGATCCCTGCCCAAAGAATCATTTAAATGCATAGCACCGCCGCCTGTTACCATAAACACATACTCTACCCCGTACTCTTTCAATCTTTTGGCAATGTAGTCCGTTACTTTTATCATAGATTTTTTTGTATGTTCCTATTTCCTGTTATAAATGCTTAAAATGTACACGATACCCGGGAAACGAAAATTCACAGGAACTACTGCATCTATTCCGCTCCAATTGCTGAT
>CAIJNJ010000281.1 GCA_903821975.1 uncultured Bacteroidota bacterium | reverse complement strand
GTTCGAATAATAGTAACTGCCGTGCCCGCTGCGCATATTGTTCGAGAAACTCCCGAAATACTTATCCTTGTTCACCCAGTAGTATTTGCCATACCCCGTCCTGATGTTTTTGTCATAGTGCCCCTCATATTTTTCTCCATTCACCCAAAAACATGTCCCCTCACCTGATAGTTCGTTATTCACAAATTGGCCCACATACTTATGCCCTACAGCCCAGGTAAACGTGCCTGTTCCGTTTTCAAGGTCATCTTTCCAGTCACCCTCATAAATATCCCCGTTCTCAAAATAAAAACTACCCTTGCCCGACTGTTTGTTGTGCTCATAATGACCCACATATCTATCGCAGGTAGACCAGTTGAAAATACCCTCGCCGGATTTTTCTCCTTGTACAAAATGCCCCTCATATTCATCATGGTTGGACCAGAAAAAGTGGCCCATCCCTTCTTCATAGCTGTCCTTCCACTCGCCTTCATACCTGTTCCCGCTGGCAAAATAAAAGACGCCCCTGCCATTCAGTTTTCCATGCGCCAGTTGCCCCATATATATATCACCGGTACTCCAGTTAAATACGCCATCCCCGGATTGCTCATCATGCTCCCAGTCGCCCTCATACCTGCTGCTGTCAGCATAATAATATATCCCATGCCCCGATTTCTCACCTTTTAGAAAATTGCCTTCATACCTGTTCCCACTGTCATACAGTTGCACCGCATATCCATCTGCCACCCCGAAAGACGCCCCGTTTCGCACCAGCAACTTTTCAGCATCCTCATGCTTATTGTGCACGGCCCAATATAAGGCCGTTGTCCTCGTCGTAGTTGTTATAGATACGGAATCTATGGGCAACTTACTTGCCAGGCAAATCTTGATCAGACCTGTATCGCCCTGGTATGCGGCTTCGTGCAGCACAGACCATCCCTGCCTGCTTGTAGTACGGATATCCGCTCCCTGGTTCAGCAGTGTGGTCAGCCAGGCCATATCTTTCGGCGAGGGTAATTCAAGAGCAGCTCTTAGTTGCTCTGTTGGTGATACACCTATAGGATGTGCAATTTCACGAACACCTGTATCAGTGGTTGCCTTTGGATCAGGTACAGGTTGCTCCTTTGCATTTTGCGCATAAATACCCTGGCTCAAAAAAATAAAAATGACCAGGAAGATGTTATGACATATTTTGCTCATTCTTTGATCCCAAAATGTTGCATAAAAATAGTATAAATCCCTGATTATATACGACTAAGAAATAGCAACCTACATAGGTTTATTTGCAATTTCATTGCCATTTAATTAGCTAACTTTGAATGTTAATACAATACTCTGTTATGGCCAATGCGATCATAAAAGTAAACAACCTTGTCAAGAAATACGGCGATTTTGAAGCGGTAAAAGGTATCAGTTTTGAAGTGCAGGAAGGTGAGATTTTCGGGCTGCTGGGGCCAAATGGCGCCGGCAAGACCACTACCCTCGAGATCATAGAGACCTTACGCAAGAAAACATCAGGAGAGGTTATTGTTGACGGCATGGACCTGGACAAAGAACCACAAGCCATAAAAAACATCATCGGTGTGCAATTACAGGCTGCCAGCTACTACCCCAATCTCAACCTGAAACAGATCATAGAACTGTTCTCCGGGCTCTACAATCGCAGCATAGACCCAATGACACTTTTAGATACGGTGAACCTGCGCGAGAAGGCAAAGAATAAATTCAAAGAACTCTCCGGCGGACAAAAACAACGCTTTTCAATAGCCACTACCCTTATCAACGAGCCCAAGGTGATTTTCCTTGATGAGCCCACTACCGG
>CAIJNJ010000280.1 GCA_903821975.1 uncultured Bacteroidota bacterium | reverse complement strand
TGTATACCTGGTTTCCATTTGGGTGAATTTTGCATAACTCTTACAGCTTCTTCATCACACCCGCCGCCAATACCTTTCTCCACTTTACAATCACTAATGCTACCATCCTCGTTTACTATAAATTTTACCACAACGCGGCCTTGTATACGAGAATTAATGGCGACCAGGGGATAGTTGATATGCTCACTCAAATACTTACTCATATCATACCCGGGTGCAGGCATTTGTTCGACATAAGTATATATTGTTGGCGGTGCAAGATCTTGCAATTCCTGGTCAGCATCGTTATGAACCGGGTGATGCTGGGCAATGGCATTTAAGGTAAATAGTAAACAAACCGCTAAAAAAATGCACTTCATATATGCGACTATTTATGGCAAGGTAAACTGAACCGGTATCCTGTAGGTCATCTTCACGGGCTTTCCATTTTCTATGCCAGGAAACCAGTTTGGCATTTTTTTAGCTACTCGCATGGCTTCTTCGTCGCAACCAGAGCCGATACCTTTTAGCAACTTGAAATCAGAAAGGCTACCGTCTTCATTCACACTGAATTGTACCAGCACACGGCCCATGAGCTTGCTTTCGAGCGCGGCATCGGGGTAACGGAGATTATCATCCAGGTATTTAAGAATATCATAAGGCGGGTGCGGCTTTTGGTCCTTCAACTGCTGGGAAGATATCGCTGTCTCCAAACGAAAGTTGATTGGCTGTGTAAAATAAACGGATACCGGTTTCCCATTCTGCGTGCCGGGAGCCCAGGGCGGCATATTCTTTATCACCTTCAGCGCTTCTGCATCGCAGTCTTCGTCAATACCCCTCATTAGTGTTACATCCTGAATTTCGCCTTTTTCGCTAACAACGAATTTCACAATTACGCGACCTTCAATATTTTTCTTCCTGGCATTGTCCGGGTAATGCAGGTGCGAGCCAAGGTATTGTGCAAGGTCGTACGGGGCCCTTGGCATTTGCTCCACATAAGTGAATACCTGGGGCTTTGGTTTCTTAACGGTATCGTTACTACCCTGCGCCGACACCTGCATTGCAAAGAATAAACAGGCTGCTAAAAAGATGTGCTTCATTGTCGTAGATCTATAGTTACGGCGCTAAATTATATGTTATTCCATAAAAAAGCGCATAAAAAAAGCCATCCCGTTCCCGGGATGGCTTACCACTTATTCTATTCACTCACCTATTCTTTAACTACTTTAAGATTGTAATAACCAACTGCGGGATCGAAAACGCGCACGCTGTAAAGACCTGTAGGCAAAGTGCTCATGTCGAGGTCTAACTGTGTAGCGCCCGCAGCATACTGGTATGAACCATCTATGCGGCCGTTCATATCTATGATATCCACTGTTACCACACCTGTTGATAATGTTGGCAATACAATATGTGTATTGCTCAGTACAGGGTTAGGATAAATAAGCAGGGCATTATCTGCATTGTTTGTGATATTCGCAAAACCTGTTGCAAAACCTGTCCTTCTTATAGCGATATCTTTTACCGGGGTACCATATCCAATAGTTCCTGTTGGGGTTGGTGCGCCAGCGGTACCTTTATGGTAACCTGCAAGCATGCTGGAAAGGTCATACACTACTGCGTAATTCTGCTGTGCAGAAGCGCTGTCGCCAATATAGTTAGCAGCCATGAAACCGATGTTACCGGCAGTAGCTGCATCATAAGCGATGTTCATATAAGCATTGTTATAAGCAGCAGTATGTGCGAACAATGATAAGATGCTGCTTAAGCTAAGATCAGTGTTGATATACCCGCTTGAACCGATGCCTAAGCCACCTGCAAGATCTGCCTGGTCGAACATGATCATAGCACCTGTATTTGCATCATAGCCAAACATGTGCGTAGCTGTATCACCGCTAAAGCCTGTGTAAGCTATTGAGGTTATGTTTGAAGTAGTACCGAAGCTAAGATCGCCGGTTATATAACTAAGAGCAGTATCTGTTTCTGCAACCGCACCGGTTGCGGTATTCAGCTGTACGTTTACTGAACCATTGTTTCCCAATACACGGATACGGTTTGCAGCCGTAGGTATAAAGCGTAAAGCAGCGTTCACGTAATTACCGGAGCCATCATCTGTACCGAGGTTCAGGCTGAGAGGTGCAGCGTTAACCGCTGTAACCGCACCTGTAAGTGAGTCTATAGTATAGAGCTGGTAAGTATGACTGCCTGAATTATAACCGAGGCCATATAATGCGCCGTTAGCTGCATAATCAATACCGATCATTGTCTGGCCTGCTGTCATGCCGGTAAGGGCTACTGCATTTGTGATGTGGCTTGGGTTAAGGGCATCGAAAGTAATAAGCTTACGCATGTTCAGCGACAGGCCTGTAACCTTCTGGCTTATAGCACCTGAGTATGAACCCTGTGCACCGAAAGCTATATCGCGCACATTGAGTGAGCCGCTGCCTATTGCACCGAGGTCTGTTAAAGTACCTGTAAGTGAGGTCATGTCATATTTATAAAGGTGGGCACCTGCCAGCAGTGTACTGCCTGACATGTATATTGTATTGGCGTGGGTAGTGACATCATACCATGCATCCATACCTATACTGCTACCTGTAGAAAATACAACACCCGTAGCGGTGCCGATAGAATGCAGTGTATTTGAGGTATTGAGGAAGCTATTAGCATAATTAGCGGCATCCATTGTTACCATTACATTATTCACAGCATCATATCCTACCTCTGTAGTAGCATCTGTACCGAAAAAACTATTAGTGTATGCTGTAGCTGCCAATGCTGTAGAAGTAGCAGAATACAGATCGCCCGCTGCATATGACAAGCCACTTGTACCCGTGCTCATAACAGTGCCACTTACCGCGTTCATCACATAATTATTACCATTTCTTCCTACTACACGTATCTGGTTATCGGCAGTCGATATAAAATCGAAAGCGGCATTGTTAGTGCTGCCCAGGTTCATGCTGGCGAGTGTACCACTTACTGCAGTTGCGGTATATAAGGTACCGGAAGCGTTTATCATGTATAGTTCCGCCATTTGCGTAACAGAGTCATACCCTAATGCGTATAACGCACCATTTCCGGGGCGTGAGTCAATACCTACCAATACCTGGCCGGCGGCTACACCGGAAATAGCATAAGGGCCGCTGATAACGGAAGGGGTACTCACGTTACTCATCGTAAAAATGTTGTCATCGGTTGTTATACCGTAAAGCGTCTGTGCCTGTGAGGCAGTAGATAGCAGCACTCCCGCGACAATTGCTGCTGTAAGTAAATTCTTTTTCATAGTTTTTTGATTTAGTAAAACTGATTTGTTTTCAATACTGCAAAAAGAATTGTGCCATAAAATTTAAAGCTTTGTGAAAGGACATTAGCATGACAGAGGCACTGCCGTATATACTCATTATCAGGCGTTTAGCGCCAATTACAGGCCACAAAAACACTATTTAGTATTTGATAAAGTATTTATAATAACATACAATATTGTTTGCTTATGTGCAATTACGACCCCCAAAAATTCCCTGTAATGAAATAACTAAATGGCTATCTTGCATGAAATATTCAACTCTTATGAAGAAACTGATCACACTTACGTTAATGCTGCTGGTGGGTGCAACTACCATTTTCGCGCAGAATTCGAAAAAAGGGAACTATACAGGTAAGGGCGGAACACCCCATGAAGTAATGACCGCAAAAAATATTACCATAAGCTACGGCCGCCCATATAAGAAAGGGCGCGACATCTTTGGCGGACTTGAAGGCTATGGTAAAGTATGGCGCACAGGCGCAGATGACGCTACAGAGATCACTTTTGATAAAGATGTGGTATTTGGTGACAAGCAGGTAAAAGCAGGCACCTACACGTTATTTACTATACCCAACAAAACAGAATGGACTGTGATACTTAATAGTGAACTTGGTCAATGGGGCGCGTACAAATATGACAAGACCAAGGACGTAGCGAAGGTGGTGGTTACTCCTAAACATTTAGATAAGGTAGTAGAGCAACTTACCATTACAGATACAAACGATATGCTTAACATAGAATGGGACCAGACAAGTGTGACGGTGCCTATGAAGTTTTAAGTTAAAGAGATTTTTCAATACAAACGCCCCGGTATCCGGGGCGTTTGTATTTGGAGCCTGCTCTTCCAATGATCCAATAAAAGGGTTATTTTTGTATAAAATATCGTTCTATGACTACGGCAGCAATCAGGCAGAAACTTCATAATTATTTAGAAGTTGCAAACGATAAAAAAATTAAGGCTATCTATACAATGGTGGAAGACGCAATAGAAGACGCCGGCACCGAATATACTGATGAATTTAAGGCCGAACTCGACCGCCGCCAGGCAGCCTATAAAAATGGAAGTGAGAAACCGGTTACTGCAAATGAAAGCAAAAAAAGAATCCAGAAACTCCTGAAATCTGCACGTAAATAATGGGGTATGGCTACATATTCCTGGCAAACGCCCAGGATGAATACGAATCGTCAATCAGTTGGTATAATGAAAGGAGTCGGTTAGCAGCAGACCAATTTATTGAAGCCGTAGACCATGCCCTGCAATTGATCTGTGACCACCCGAACCGCTGGCGCAATGAGTACAAAAATTATTATGAATTGGGAGTGAAGAAATATCCGTTTAGCATCGTTTACACTATAGATGCAAAACAAGGGTTGGTTATTGTCAGTTCTATATACCATCAAAGCAGAAATCCGAAGAAAAAGTATAAGAAATAGATCTTCCAATATTGTAACGTCAACGGGCTGTTTAATAACCTAATGCGCGAAAAAGATGTACCCCACAATTATTGCTGCTATAAGACCTATAGCATCTGCGAGCAGGCCGCAAACTAAGGCATGGCGGGTGTTCTTTATCTGCACACTGCCGAAGTAAACAGCAAGTACATAAAAAGTGGTCTCCGTAGAGCCTTGTATTATTGCTGCCAGCTTTCCCTGGAAGGATGCTACGCCATAATGCCGCATCACATCTACCATAAGGCCGCGTGCGCCGCTGCCGCTGAGGGGCTTCATCATAGCTATGGGTAGGGTGGGCACAAAATCTGTGTTGAGCCCGCAACGAGCCACTATACTTCCAATGCCGTTAATGATATAATCCATACAGCCGGATGAACGGAAAACGGCAATAGCTATGAGCATGGCCACGAGGTAAGGGATGATACGCACGGCAACATTAAAGCCCTCCTTAGCACCTTCTATAAAGTTGTCATAGACATTCTGCCGCTTTATCATGCCCGCGGTAATGAACAGGATCATGATGAACAGGATAACGCCGGCACCTATGGCACCTATCGTTTGGTTTACTTTATCGGCGGGCATCTGTGACAAACTGTAATGCAGCAATGCTATGAGGCCGCAAAAACCACATACAAATAATATAACCGGCAACCGGAACAAATTGATACGCTGGTATATGGCCACGATTATCATACCGGAAAGGAACGCGCAGAATGTGGCAATGAGTGTGGGCAGGAAAATATCGGCGGCATTAAAATTCGCCACATGCTGCTCCAACGCTATCGTTTGCCGGATAGCGATGACCGATGTAGGTATAAGCGTGATGCCCGCGGTGTTAAGTACCAGGAACATGATCTGGGCATTGCTGGCTGTTTCTTTCTCAGGATTAAGCTCCTGCAACTCTCCCATTGCCTTCAGGCCCAGCGGCGTGGCAGCGTTATCCAGCCCCAGCATATTAGCGGAAAGGTTCATCATCACGCTGCCGTATGCCGGGCTGTCTTTAGGTACGCCTTTGAACAGTATGCGGAATAAGGGAGATACCGCTTTTGCGAATACACTTATCACACCAGCCTTTTCTCCTATTTTCATTATACCTAACCATAACGACATAATACCCGCTAGCCCCAGGGAAATCTCAAAGCCATTCTTTGCCGCGTCAAAAAGAGCATTAAGCATGTCAGACAGCAGCCCGGTCTGGCCAAGGATAATCGCTTTGAATATCCCGACCACAAAACCGATAATAAAGAATGCTATCCAGACGTAGTTTAATGCCATCTTTTATGAAAAGTAAAAAGTCAAAAGTAACTATCATTTACTATTATTATCACCGGGTGCATCAGCAGTAGCCGTACTGTCGGTGCTGCCGGCCATGGCATCGTTCTTCGAGAACTGCACCAGCCACTTGTCATCATTTTTCACCAGGTACAGTCCCTGTTGCTTGCCGGGGTTATCTGAGGTAATATAAGTGAGTACCGCATTGCGGCCACTGTCCCTGCAATCGAGCACACCCACCCTTATCTTCATCATTTCCTGCTTTGAAGAGTCGGGCATAAGGCTGGAAAGGCTCACAAACTGGGTAAGCAATGTTTTGGTATCATCGGTAGATACCATCTTGGCTTCTTCAAACTGAAGATGGTAGAACTTTATGAGCCATTTATATCCTACAAATTTTGGCGTGTTGTTATTGGTGATTACACCGCTGAACGCGGAAGTATTTGCAAAGAACCGTAAATAATAATCCATGGAAATGTCATCGAATGAAGGCGGAACAACCACCTTTCCGGAAACATTTACAAAGCCAACTTTGTCGTTTACACGCACGGGCGCAATGTCGCCGTCAAACCCGAATGCAAAATCAAACTGGGGGTTTATGATAAACTTACCGGCATTATCTATATACCCCCACTTACTACCCGATCTCACTGCCGCGTATTTACTGTCATTGAATGGGAAAGCATCGCCATAGCGGATATCAATGATAACTTTGCCTGTCTTATCTATCCACCCGAATTTACCTTCCTGCTCCACAAGGAATTTATCCTTGTCCATATCAATACCGGTATACTGGGGCTTTACAAGGTATTTGCCTGTATTATCTACCAGGCCCCAAAGACCATCTGCATATACTTTAGCTACGTTGCCGTAAAAAGGAGATACATTATCAAATCTGTAGTCGATCACCACATTGCCTTCTTTATTGATGTAGCCCCACTTACCGTCTTCATTAACTACAGGACAAAAACCATCTGAGAAAAAACCTGTACCCGCAAATTTCGGCTGGATCTTTGTTTTGCCTTCTTTGTCCAGGAAACCCCATTGCTCACCGGTCTCTGTAAGTACGCTGTATGCCGCAAGCCCGTCCCTGAAATTCTGCACCTGCTCAGCATCTTTCACCGTAAACTTCACAGTCCCGTTCTTATCAATGGCCTGCGGCTCCCCATTCTCAGAAACCACAAATGCAATGCCCTCGCTGAAATTTGAAGCATCGGTATAAGCTGGGTAAACAAAATACTTCCCTGTCTTGTCTATATATCCCCATTTGATCTTTTCACCCGTAGAGCCTGTAAGCGCCAGTCCATCCACAAAACATCCGGCCTGTGCGTATTGGGGTGTAACAGTCATTTTCCCTGCCCGATCCATAAAGCCATACAGGTTGTTTACCCTAACAGGAAAGAATTCAGTAATGCCTGAATTATCCCCACTGCAAGATGCTATCAGCACGAGTAATAGCACAGGCAGGGAATAACGTTTTATCATAGCATACATATCAAGGTAAATATACTACTCTTTAAATCAAAAGTTAATACCTATCGTCGGCTTGTATCTGCGGACATGGTTGTGTCTTGTGGCGCACCGGCAGCACCAGTGGAGTCTGCCCCGGATGGCATTTCGTCCATACCATCGGGCACTTCGCCCATAAGGTCAACCTTGGAGAACTGAACGAGCCATACATTGCCCTGTTTTACAAGGTTCAGCTTTTCTACCTTGGTGGGGTTATCTGAAGATGTATAGGTTGCGACTGCTTTATCGCCTGTAGTTTGTACGTCTTTTATGGTTACGGTCACCCTTTTCAATTCCTTTTTGTTCGAATCGGTCACCTTATCGGTAAGCTGCTGTAAAGAAGACAGCAGGTTTTTGGTATCAGCGGTAGATAATTTTTTTGCGCCGTCAAAATCAAGATGGTTGAAATCTGTAAGCCAGTTGTAGGCAACATCCTTTGGCGTGTTTTTGTTGCAACCCGCCATTACAAAACCTACCAGGACCAAAACCAATAATGACCGCATTAATTTTTTCATACTATTCCTTATTTGGACAAAGTTATTATTTAAAAGCCGTTTGCCAAACGATATGTGCATGCGGATTGACAAACAGATCATCGATACCTACAAATGTATAGCCGGCTGCAGTTGTGGTAGTTATATAAGCAGTATCATTTACCGCTTTATTTACGGCTTTGTAAACAAATTCGGCGCAGTATAGTTTATCATCACTTTTCAGGTCGAATTTCATATCAAATCTCGGCCTTTGGGCATAATAGGTTTGTACTACTTTCATTAGCTTATTTACTTCGTCATCACTAAAATCGTACTTCACTACAGCAACGGCGGTATTATGTTTGGGTGAAAAGAAAAATTTCGCTGAGTCCCTGCGCAATCTTTCATCAGGATTATCCTCTCCACCTATGCTGTGATAAACAAAGGGGTAACCACCTTCTATCATTACAATGCCGCAATGTGAGAATGATCTGTTCTTTTGGTTCATCTGCGCAAGCATACGACTGTCTGCGCCTGCTCCCATGCGCAAAACGATGTAGCCCGATCTCAAAAGAGAGACAGCAGTATCTACAATTTTTTTGTTTGAAATGTCTGCGATGAGCAGTTCATGCGGCGTAACCGATGATGGCCTAGTTCCTTCGGTATGAAAAACCTTCATCGCCACCAGTACGAAAGCAGCAACGGGAATAACCAGCACCAAAATGATCTTTACTATCTTATTCATCGGTTGCTTTATAAACCTCCCGGCTTTTATCGGAGCAATTAGTATTATACGTTAAACCTGAAATGCATTACATCGCCATCCTGCACTACATACTCCTTACCTTCTATGCGCAGGCGGCCATTCTCGCGACAGGCAGCCTCGCTTTTATACTGTATGTAATCATTGTAAGCAATAACCTCAGCTTTGATGAAGCCCTTCTCAAAATCGGTATGTATCACACTTGCCGCCTGCGGTGCCTTCCAGCCTTTGTGGATTGTCCAGGCACGCACTTCCTGCACACCTGCAGTAAAGTAAGTAGCCAGGTTCAGCAGTGTATAAGTAGCACGTATCAGCCTGTTAAGCCCGGGCTCTGTAAGGCCGTATTCCGCAAAGAACAACTCCTTATCCTCGAGGCTTTCCAGTTCGGATATCTGCGCTTCAATGGAATTATTCATTACGATCACTTCTGCGCCTTCATCATGTGCAGCCTTTACCAGTGCATCAGAATATTTATTTCCTGTGAGCAGGGCTGCTTCATCTACGTTGGCTACATACAGCACAGGCTTGTCGGTAAGCAGGAAAATATCTGCTATCGCTTCCCTGTCTTCGCCTTCCAGTTGCAGGCCGCGTATGTTCTTCCCTTCAGATAGGTGCGCAAGGCAACGGTTCAGCACTTCGTGTGCCCTTTTCACTTTCGGGTCGCCGGCTTTGAGCATCTTTTCCACGCGCTGTATCTTCTTCTCCACGCTTTCCATATCCTTCAGCTGCAGCTCGGTATCTATTATCTCTTTATCGCTGATCGGGTTAATGGCGCCTTCATCGCGCAGTATGTTCTCATCCTCAAAGCAACGGATCACATGCACAATGGCATCTACTTCCCTGATATTGGCCAGGAATTTGTTCCCGAGGCCTTCGCCCTTGCTTGCGCCTTTTACCAGCCCTGCTATATCTACAAATTCAAAAGTGGTGGGTAATATCCGCTGTGGCTGTACCAGTTCAGCCAGTTTGTTGAGACGTTCGTCCGGAACGTCTACCTGCCCTACATTGGGCTCAATGGTACAAAAACGGTAGTTCGACGCCTGTGCTTTGGCGCTGTTGCTTACCGCGTTAAACAATGTTGATTTTCCCACATTGGGCAACCCTACTATTCCTGCTTGTAATGCCATATTAATTTGAAAATTTGAAAATGTGCTCCCGATAGCTATCGGGATGAAAATACTAACCGTTGCCGAAAATCTGCAGCCGGCAAGAATTTCAAAATGTCCGCAAAGGTAAGGGTAAAATGGCTCAATGGCGTAATGGCTCAATGGCCAAATGTGTAAAGAACGAAAACAGTGCAATTCCTATACAAATCACAATGAAAAATGGCTCAATCACTCATTCCTGAGCCATTGAGCCATTAGTAAATAAAATATTTTTAGTTATTCGGAGTTACCGTTACGTAGCTGGCAGATATGATGCCGTTTACAAAATGAACGCCAGCCAGTGATTCGATGGTGTTTACATCCACCTTATGGTTTGCGAGGTTATCCTTGCTGTCCTTTGGGTTATAATCCGGGCTGGATGGCTCGATGTTATGAAACTGGTAGCAGAGGTACTCATCAGTGCTGGGTATGTATATCACCTTCCAGCACCACTCCGGTACTACCACATTGTGGTTGGCACCTATCACCCAGTTGCGGCCTACTGTACCTGCAAACACTTTTACTTTCTTGAATTTCTTAGCCTTTACGATCTCTTTTTCATGCAGCTTTTCCCACAGGTTTTTATAAAGGTTTTTAGGCATCGGCATTACGTTAGTAAAGTAATAGCTTTCTACATAAGCGTCTTTATCGCAGGTATTCTCTTCAGGCGCCATCATCTGGGCATCTTCGAACATGGAGTTGGTATAGTCATCTTTCAGTTCAGTAGCATCCGCCAGTTGCGGGTCTGTATCCAGTTTTATGCCATTCTCACCTTTCATTTTGATGCAATTGAACATATCCGGGGTCAATGCATAAACAACCAATACGGGTATATGACGGGACTTGGAAAAGTAAGAGGTATAATTCTGGTTCCTTATTTTCACAATATCCTGTCCGTAAGAATTGAAACTGAAAACAACGAACAATATTGCCATCAGTACCGAGGTGCTTTTTAGAATTCCTTTTTGCATATAAACCTTTTATTCAAGTTAAATTTAAGAAAAACAGATTACCGAGCGATAAAAATATGACTTTCACCGAATTTTTTATAATTAAATCCCAATTTTTGCAAGTTTAATTAAAATTTAGGTGTTTTATGGCCCTTTCAGGGGTCAACGGGACATAACTTTGCTGATATTCTTAATCAGAGAGCGGGAAAATTGGTTTTGCCAATGCGTGTAGAAAGGTTTGTGCATACAGTTGCGTTATTATTGATTTTGCTGCTTTCACTGGGGTATATTTTTGCCCTTAGCTACAAAGTTCTTCATTAGACCACTGGTCAAGCTTTGTATTTCACCAGGGCTGTTTCCATAGCATTGTATACCTGCTGTTTCAATGCAGGCAGGTCTTCCATTGTCATACCCGTCACTTCTACGGGCTCCAGGTACACCGCCCTGTTGCGACCGGGCCATATTTTCCACCATACGCTGTAATGCCACCTGTCCACCGTATCCGGAAAAATGATGGGAAAGATATGGGTCTGTGTTGTAATAGCCAGCCTGAACGCGCCATCATAAAACTCCTTAAGGGGTTTTCCCGTTTCATTGAAAGTGCCCTCGGGGAAAATAAGGATATCCGACTCTTTCTTCAATACACGCCACATAAGCCGCATGCTCTTTGCCCTGCTGAACTTGCTGCTGCGGTCTACCATTATCACGATCTGTTTGTACAGGAACCCCATAACGGGTATTTTGGAAAATTCCTTTTTGCCCAGCGCGCGAAAATATCCCGGCAAGCCGCTGAATACAACAACCGTATCGAGGTATGAAATGTGGTTTGCCACAATGATATACCGCTTGCCCGGAGGCTTTTGCCCTATTATTTCCAGCGACAGGCCTGTGAGCCACAACCACGCCTTTGCCCAGTACCTGATGATCTTATAGATGGTGCGCCGCGCCGCAATGTTATTGCCAAGACTTATCAGCACGAAAAACGGGAAATTTATGAACAGGCCGATAAGAAAGGTAATTACCGCATAGGCCGTATAAAATGGCTGGAGTATTTTTCTAACAGTCAAAAGCTAAAAATTAAAACCCAAAAGCACGGAAATACCCGATAACCCTAATTGAGGTGTGGGATATTGGGACGGCCAACAAGTTGCTTGCCCTCCCATGGAATAGTGGCCACGAAAATAGCGAGCGCTATAAAAATGAACCAGAACATCCTTTTGAACTTCCGGTCATCATCCATATTTTTCTTACTGGCCGCATAGCCAAGGTGCACTAAGATAATAGCAACGATCATCCCGACACCATGCTCCACAGCCCAGAAGCGCTTAACCGGGTTCGACATCAGATCGGTATCAGAAAGCCTGTTCATCCAGCCAAACAGCTTGTATAAAATTAACCCCAACAATAACTGCAGGTCGCAGCAAATGAGTAATACCAGTGCCGCTTGTTTATTACCTTTTTTGAAGGTCTTTTTCCCCATAAACCCTACGAGGGATTGAACCACGACCACAAGTGCAAAAAGCAATATAAAATACCGGAGTATACTATGGAAATACAGGAAGTAATTTATGTTTGACTGCATGCACGGAATATTATAGGCTAAAGGTAGGGGGGATTTTCGGAATAATTTATTAATCCAATATTAAATTCGGTGGCTTATTATGTTTTTTCATAACACACAAAAAGGCTACCACTTCATCCGTTCTCTTAACTGCCTGATGTGTTCTGTATGATGACGGCTGTGCCAGGCATACAACGCCACCATTTCCCATATCGGTATGTTGCGGTTGTGTTCGGGATGGTAATAGGTACGGTCCCAGTCGACAGGCTTCATGTTTTGTAATACCACCGCCATGCGCCTGTGGAGCGTATGCAGCATGGTCACCGAGATATTTACCGGTACCAGCTTTGTGTCTGCCATTTCCGCCCATAATTTCTCATCATAGGGCTTCACCGTTGGGTTATCTTCGGTAAGCGCCAGTTTCAGACGTACATAGGCGTTCATATGACTGTCGGCTACATGGTGCACTACCTGCTGTATGGTCCAGCCACCTTCGCGGTAAGGTACCTGCAATTGTCTTTCGTCCAGGTTCTCTATGCAGGCATCCATCCATGATGGCAGTACGTCCAGTATTTTTATCCATTCCTGCATATCAGCAGGTGTATACCCTTCAGGCTTCTGGTAGCGCCCAACAGGATATTGCAAATGTTCCATGTTGTTTTCCATGTTAGTTTGGAATTTGTAATTTGGAATTGGGATTGTTTCTATTACCTATCTTTTGGAATTTGGGTTTTTGACTTTGGTCTTTAACTTCTAATTCATCTGGTCATAAAATTGCTTCTCTTCATCCGACGGCTTGTATACTCTCTGGCTTCTTGAATACCTGTTTCGCTGCGAAAAGAAATAATCGAGGATATCATCGCCATTTGTGCATACTATCACAATATCAGGCTCTGTAAATTTTGCTTTTTCAAGATACAGGGAAAGATAGTCCTCCATGGTATAGTGCAGGTACGCAGCATTAATGATCTCCTTGCCCGGGTATTTTTGCTGGAGCAGGTTTGTTGGCGTAAACTTATTGTCGAGATAAGGACAAAGCAGCTGTGCATCTCCCATAAATAATACAGTTTGTTTCTTCTTAGGGAAAGTAAGGTCATGGTCCATTCTTAGCCCCTGCGTGTTTGTGATAAAGTGATTTACTACGCCTTTCTCTCCTTCCACTATATCATCTTTATGAGGCGGCAGATCGCCGAATGTAGCAGGCTTGGGAATAGCAGGAAAGGGCTTTGCATTTTTATAGCAATCGTACCCGAGTAACAGATACGATAACTGCTCGGCTATGAAGCCCGCACCTTCTTTAGACCAGTTCCCTTCCGATGGCCCCTGCGTAAGCGCAGCCGGCTCCTGTGTGGCAAGGACTGTAGAAAGGTCGAGGCAATCGATACCCAGCAAATTACACGTCTGCACTATGTACGGGATACCATATGTGCTGGATAAAGAAAGCGCCCTGCCAACATCAGGTGTGAGAATAACCACCACCAGCTTCGCACCATTCCTGTCGGTTTCTATCTGTAATGCAGAGAGCGATTGTTTGTAACGGTCTTCCAGCTCATTATAAAGCTTAGTGCCGCTTGCCTGCCTGAATATCTCCTCACCCGGCTCCTTGGGATATTTTTCGATCATCGAAGCCCGGCCTATCTTGTTCGTAAAGCCATTGATATTTTTGCCACTGTTGTTACAGCCAAAAGAAAAGGATATTGCGATGACCGTAAATATCGATAGTATGGACCTTGTCCTTTTCATATGATGCAAGCTGTACCCTATAAAAATAGTATAAAATCGATGAAAGTATTGTGTTGATTTTTTAGCGTTGGTTTTTCGCAAAGTATTTCAAACAAAAACAGCCGCCCAAAAGGCAGCTGTTTTTAATTAAAGTCTATCGTTTATTTCTTTGTTTTGGCAGGCGCCGGTTTCTTTGGTGCGTTAGCCGCTTTTTCTATTTCTTCAAGGTCTTTCAATGCTTTGTCGTTCGGATCAATTGCCTGTATCTTTTCTTTATAAAGGTTCATATTCTCCTTGTCTTTCTTATTGTAGAAGTAGTATAATAAATATTCGTACGCACCCTTCAGCTCATTCTTCTTTTCATAGTTAGGACCTACTTTGTCAAACCACTTTGTGAAGTATGGTACAGCCGCGCCTGAGGTGGCATCAGAATCTATGGCAGCAGCAGTACGTCCCTGCCAGTATGGTACAGATGGCTGGTCGGGGTATTTAGTGCCGAAATCATTGAATGCTTTCATTGCCTTGTCGTAATCCCTGCAATAATAGTACATGATACCTCTCCATGCATAATCGAGCGGCTGTGTTTCCGGGTTAGCTTTTATCAGGTTGTCGTACCATGATGCAGAACTGCAATAGTCTTTTTTAGTTTTAAAGGCTTCTGCTATCTGGCGGTAGATATCGGTCTTGTTCTGTGCCGTATCGCCTGCTATACCCTTGTTGTAATAGAACACTGCTGAGTCAAGCATACCTAACTTCATGAACAGCTTTCCGTAATTCACATAATCAGTAGGAAATACTTTTGCAGGGTCCTGGCGCTGCAGATAGATACGAACATTCTTTACCGCGTCAACAGAGTCGCCGCATACTGCCTCTGAAAAACCAAGTACACCATATATCTCCGTTTTCAGCTTCATATCGGTAACGGTATTGATCATGTCCTTAGCCTGCTTTGCAGCATCGCAATAGCTTTGTGCAAGGAACAATGCTTCCAGGTAATCGATCTTATCTTTAGGTGTGTTGTCAGACAGCTGCAGGTATTTCTGCAGGTTATCAAGCGCAAGTTTGTACCTGCCTGAGCTTGCATATGCCCTTGCAAGTGATTTGTATGGCAGCGGATTGGTATTGTCTGCATCCTTTGCTTTACCGTAGTTCTCAAGAGCGCTCTCATAGTTCTTTGCTTCATACCACAGGTCACCTATACGTGTAAAAGCAAGCGAGTTCTTTGCATCTTTCTCTGTAACCGCCTCGTAGTTGGTCATAGCATCGCCACCACCACCGGGTATCTTGCGCAGTGCGTCACCGAGGCCGATGTGTGTGCCTGCATCATCCGGATTTTTTGTAAGTACATCCTTGTACCAGCTTACTGCCTGCTGGTAGTCGCCACCCTGGGTATAAGTAATGGCATCTGCTGCGTATTTTTCAGCCTGCCATTCTTTTCTCTTTGATTTTGCAGCAAGGTCGCGTGCTATCTGCATACCCTTACCCATTTCTTTATTTACAAAAGCTACGCGTGCAGTACCGGAGATATTTGCAAAGTCCTCGGCGTATTTTGAAAATGTTGCGCTTGCTTTTGCCATATCGCCATCCTGTATGTAGCACAGACCTAAATAATAGTTGGCCAACGGGTCTGTAGCTGCAAGCGGAGTGAGTATGCCCTCAGCGGTGCGGAACTTCTCATAATTATACATCTTGATCCCGTCCTGCACTGATTGCTGTGCGAAAGCGCTTATGCTGATGACCATCGCAGTAAGCATTATCATTACTTTTTTCATGTTGTACATCATAGTACGTTTATCGTATTTGTTGTTAAATAATTATTGGTTATTGATCTTAGCTTCTCTTATTACCATTTCCGATCTTACCGGGAACAAGTGTGCGTGAAAAAACACAAGTTGGCCGCGTTGCATCCCTAAAAAGTTTGCAAAACCAGTGCCAAGACCCGGGTAGCTCTCACTGTTTATATAGTAAAGGCTGCGGGTAAGCGGATAGGTTTTAAGCGCGATATAGGCCTGGTAAGGTTTCAGGAACTCCCGTGTCGAATCATTTTGCATCGCCACCACCTTTACAGTATTAATAAATGCCCCTGTATTGTTCGGATCGTTATTGTCACTTACATAACTGAGGCCCACGAAACCGATAGCATCCGGGTTTTTCTGCACATAATCCAACACATCTTTATCTCCCTTTGCAGCAAAAACATTCGCGCCGAGTTTGTCGCCCTTCAACACAGAATCTACGATGTACCGCAACATGCTTGATGACTGGTTATCAAATACAACAGTATATTTCTTCTTGTACACACCCGTAAGGATACCCTTCAACGCATTCATATCCAGCATTGTATCTGCTGAACTGTTGTTTACAATAACAGCAATCGCATCTCTTGCCAGCGCCAGTGAAGAAGGGAATATCTTCTTTTGCTCACAAGCTTCTTTTTCAGCGGGTGTAAGCTGGCGGGTTACCAGTATTATGCGTGCCTTATTGTCAAAATAGTCCTTAAAGCATTCCGCTTCCGGCTTATAGTGTATGGTGATCTTTGCATCCGGGTAACTGCTGTCGAATACTTTTAACTGTTCGTCAATTATCGGCTGGTAAGTTTCATCGACAGATATATCGATGGTGCCCTTGCTCAAAGTATCGGCATGTTTCGGAGCCTCATCACAGGAAACCATGATAACACTCAGAGATATTAAAAAAAAGATACTTTTGAGCAAACGCATAAAGAGCGCAATTTTACTTATTAATTTAAAGAATAATGGTGCCACCGGCTGTTGTAACAATTATTTAACAGCAGCTGTTTACCTGTTTCTCCCGGTGATATCTTTAAATCCCCTGTAAAAACGAAAACATCCGCCTACAACCATCATTCCACCCAATACATAAGCTATAACGGGTGGTATTTTTATATCACCAAAAGACTTCACCACCATCACCAGCGAACCTATGCCTATATAGAACAGGCCCATGCCAAGGTCGAGTGGAGCGCGGTAGCCTCTTCTTGATCTTTGTCTCTCGTTACTTTCTTCGTAGCTCATTTTTTTAATTGGGTTCAAATTTACAATTAATCGGTTGTCTTGCACGCTTAGGTATGTAATAGATACATAAATAAGAAAATTCCACAGGGCTACTTACGGCTACTAAACTAAAAAGGGATGCTTTGCGTTATATAAAAAGATATAAATTATTGTTAACTATTTGCCCCGGCCTTTTACCGGTTATGGAAATAAGTACCTTTTCTCTCTTTTTATAAAACACACTTTATGAAACACACACTGTTCTCATTAGCCGGCATTTTTTTCCTGTTTCCCGGTGGCCTTAGCGCACAGGCACAACAAAAATTAAATATAGAGCAGGCAACAGTATTCCTCAGCGGGGCCGAATTAATGAGTACCGCCAATCTTTCTCTTGCAAAGGGTGAGAGCGAGATCATGTTTACCAATGTAGCCGGTGACGTGAAAACACAGAGCATTAATGTAAACGCCACAAATGGTATCATTGTAGAATCTGTAACTTTTCAGAATAACTACCTGGCGGCAGAAGTATTATCGCCGCACGCCAAAGAACTAAAAGACAGCATAGAAACGGCTGTGACCGATAGCCAGCTTATACACAATAAAATAACGGTCTTGTCTGCGCAGACAAATGTGTTGTGGAAAAACTGGCAGGTAAGTGGTGCCAATACAGGTCTTTCTGTGGCAGAAGAATCTAAACTGCTGGACCTCATCAACACAAAAATGGAAGGGCTGATGGACCAGAAGACAAAACAAGAAAACCTGATGAAGAAAACAAAAGAGCATATAGCTAAACTAAACAGCCAACTGGATGAGGAGCGTAGAAAAGACTACCAGCCCGGGGGCCAGTTGCTGGTGAAATTCTATGCGAAAGAAGCTACAGGTACTTCGATAACAATAAGCTATGTGGTACCACATGCCGGCTGGACACCCGCTTATGATATCTGGGCCGAAGATGCGCACAGCCCTGTGAAACTGGCTTACAAAGCCAATATATACCAGAACAGCGGGGTGAAGTGGAACAATGTGCACCTGAGCCTTTCTACCGGCAACCCTAATGAAGGTGTGCAGGCACCCGTTATGAATCCATGGTACCTTGCATTTTATACGGCACCTGTTTATAACTGGAGTGCAAATAACGCACCCGTGGCAAATAGAGTTGTGGGATATAAAAAATCCCGTGCTACCAATGCGGCCGTTGCGTATGACAATGACACAATGATAATAGCTGATCCGGTAACGGGAGAAACCTCAATCAATGAATATGTTTCTGTTGACAATGGCGGCGTGAATACTTCGTTTGATATAGACCTGCCCTATACCATCCCCAGCGATGGCCAGCAGCACCTTGTTGCTATTAAGAAATTTGAGCTGCCGGCCACTTACCGCTATTATGTTGTACCTAAATTAGACAAAGACGCTTTCCTGCAGGCACAGATCACCAACTGGGAAGACCTGGACCTGCTACCCGGACAAACCAATATTTTTTATGAAGGCACTTACGTAGGCCAGGGCAATATAGATGTGCGCAATGTAAAAGATACCATGACCATATCACTGGGCCGCGACAAAAAAATAGTGGTGAAAAGAGACAGGGATACAAAACTGCGCAGCGTGAAGACGATAGGCACAAATGTGCGTGAAACATTTGCTTACACCATTACCGTGCGTAATACACGCAAAGAGACCATCAACCTCATAGTACAGGACCAGCAGCCTGTGAGCAATGATAAAGACATAGTAATAGAAGACAAGGATATGGGCTCATCAGAATACAATGAAACAACCGGTATGATGAAATGGGCACTATCGCTCAACCCCAATGAAACAAAAAATGTAGGGTTTGGTTATTCGATCAAATATCCGAGGGGGAGAACAGTGGAAAACCTGCGTTGATATGGAATTAGGTCCCGATAGCTATCGGGAGGTATTTGTATTGGGATGGCTTTGCAGTTAGCCAATTTTCATAAAAGGAGCGCCTTGTTTATTCTTTATTGAGCCTTATTTCCTGGAGCATGTAGTCACCGTTCTTTGTCTTCATGAGAATGTAGACGGTGTACTTGGTGCCATTGGGCTCAGTGAAGGTGCCAATGAGGAATTTGGAATTGTTGTCGGGTGAACCGTTATCCATAACCAGGAAATCTTTAGAATTATTCTTGTCGAAAAAATCCTGCAGCACTATCTGTGCCTGGTTATGACTATATATCTGCTGCGCATTATTTATTGTAATCGGCACAAAAACGTCGAAATACTTTACCATATCTGCCACACGGTCATTCTTGATAGCGTTTACCATGTCCTCCATCGGGGAATGGTTACCGTTAACCTGGGCAAAAGCAGTAAGAATTGAGAATGTAAATGTTACCGATAATATTATTTTTTTCATAACAATTATTCATAAGAATAATACACATACCATTATTACTCAGTAAAGTTATTGCAAAAACTGCGCCAAAAATTCAAAAATGTTAAGGGAACATTAAAAAAAGCGCATGAAATGCAAAAAGATAATGCCGGATTGGTCATTAGTCGATATTATATTGATAATAACCTAATAATTACATGCGGGATCAGGAAACGCGGGGATATAGTCTCTAATACTTTAATCGCAGTCAAATGGGCAGGAATATGGTAATTTATGCCGTAAGCCTGTATATAGAACCGCCCAACTCGTGGAGGGTATTCTGTATGTGCTTTTTAACCACGTCGTTACGGGACAATGCAAAAGTTGCATTAAGAAGTGTGTAAAGGTCAACCTGTGTGGGGTTCTCCAGAATTTTTAAAGCTCTGTGCTTGCTGAAGTATCTTATTGTGCGGGTTTTCATAATAGTTCGCTTTGGTAACTGTAATACAAAAGTTGTGCCACACATCTTTTGTTCCAAAAATGTGCTTGTTTACAATTACTTACGTAACGACTCTAAATAAAGTTCTTCCACTTTTTTGCGCGCCCATGGAGTAGTGCGGAGAAATTTAAGGCTCGACTTGATACTGGGGTTCTCATATAAGCAATTAATGCGCACACGGTCAT
>CAIJNJ010000279.1 GCA_903821975.1 uncultured Bacteroidota bacterium | reverse complement strand
TGATGTACGATTTGCCGGCGGTCCAGAAATCAGTGTATTTAGCCGATAATTTCTCCAGACCATCCCCAATATGATTAGTGTCTATTGCATACAGATCCTGATCGAAGCGGCGGGTGTCTAATGATACTTTGATATTGGATACATCCGGTATAACCTCAGCAGGATTGCCGCAACTGCCTAAAAGAAATAAGGGGAGAATGGCTATGAGTAGGTAACGCATGTGTGTTTGATTATTGGTGTAAAGATAAAAAGTAACCGGTCTATAATGCAATTACCACTTCTTAAAAATAAAAAACACGGCAAGTACAATAAAACAAAAGCCTACGATGTGGTTCCATTCGAACTTTTGCTTGAAAACGATCATTGAGAAGATCATGAAAATGATGATGGTAATAGCCTCCTGTATGGTCTTCAACTGCACCAGGCTGAACGGGCCGCCATCATCCTTGAAACCGATGCGGTTTGCCGGCACCTGGAAAAGGTATTCAAAAAAAGCCAGCCCCCAACTGATGAGAATAATGGAAAACAGACCGAGGTTCTGTCCCCACGAGAGTTCTTTGAATTTGAGATGGCCATACCATGCGCAGGTCATGAATGTATTAGAGATGATAAGAAAAATAATCGTTGTAAATCCTTTCATTGTTATTTAAGTCTATGTTCAAGAAAACAGAAAACACTTTTGTCTGAAACAATCCAAATTCCTAATTCCAAATTCCTAATTCCAATTCCTTCAATAATCGCACCAAGGCATGCTGAGCAATAACATTCAGCGTTTTCCACCATGGGCATAACAGGCGGCAACTTACTGCACCAGCAGTCTGTAGGGCTGCAGGTAAATGCAATATTGCATTTAGGGCATGTCTTTATTTTTTCTTCGGAACAGGTATCCATGTTATATGGCAAAGCTATGAAAATCGTTAGTCCGTATGGCTGCTTTTAAACTCATATTACTATAACATCAAAAGAATATAAACTGTTTATTATCAGACCATTAATAGCATATTAACAATAAATGCATTTAGCAATTATCATTTCTACTTATATTTATAGTAGTACAAAATCATTGCGTATGAAATTCGACCGCAGAAATTTTATCAGGGCTGCCTCGGTATTGTCTGCCTTATCGCTGAACGAAATAGGCTCACTTGCCGCAAAGCAACAGATAAAAACAGATGGCAAAACCATTGCCGACGATGACGAGGCATACTGGCAAAATGTGCGGCAAATGTTCCCGCTTACAAAAGACTGGACCTATCTCAATAATGGTACTTTCGGGCCATCACCATACCCGGTGATAGAAGCGGTAAAGAATGGTATGCTGGATGCTGACCAGATGGGCAACTATGGCAGCTATGATGCCACCATACCCAAGATAGCAAAATTTGTAGGCGCTAATGATGATGAGATAGCACTGACACACAATGTAACCGAAGGAATAAATACCGTATGCTGGGGCGTGCCGCTGCAAAAAGGTGATGAAGTAATACTTACTACGCACGAGCACATAGGCAATATGGCGCCATGGATGAACAGGGTGAAGGTGCACGGCATTGTAATTAGAAAGTATACACCCGCATCAACTGCAGCGGAGACCCTGAACCGTATAGCTGCACTGATCAATAAAAAAACAAGGGCCATAGCCACACCGCATATACCTTGCACACAGGGACAGGTTTTGCCGGTAAAAGAAATATGCAAACTGGCTAAAGACAAGGGATTGTTCGCCCTTATTGATGGTGCGCATGGGTCAGGTATGATGCCGCTGGACCTGCACAATATGGGCTGCGATACTTATGCAAGCTGCTGCCACAAATGGATGCTGGGTCCTAAAGGAACAGGATACCTGTATGTGCGCAAAGACTTCCAGGACACGCTGCAGGCATTTTATTCGGGTGGCGGTACACAGGACGAAAAATGGAACCTTATGACCGACCCGGTAACCATAGGCAATTACGCACCCAGCGCGCACCGGTACTTTGGCGGCACGCAGGCCAATGGCTTGTTTACCGGGGTAAATGCATCAATAGATTTCATTGAAACAATAGGCCTGCAAAATATACACAACCGCATAAAAAGCCTGGGGAAATATACACAGGACAGACTACTGGAAATGGGCGATAAAGTAACACTCATCACCCCTACCGAGGAGCAGTCGCGCTGCGCGGTGAATGGGTTTACCATAAAGGGCGTGGACTATAAGAAGTTTTACGATACCTGTGTGGACAATAAGATACGCATACGCATGGTCCCTGAAAACGGCATCAATTGCCTGCGTGTGTCCACGCACATTTATAACAATAAAGCAGAGGTCGATAAACTTATGGACCTTATAAAAAAAGCAGTGTGATTATTACCGGGTGGCACGGTATTTGCATTTAGCATATAACCCGCTAAACTATGGAGATCATTGTTATTACGCCGGAAAATGACGTCCGGAAAGAGATACAACATGTAAATGACCTTTTTAAAAACGGGTTGCAACGCCTGCATGTACGGAAGCCAGGCTTTTCGGCTGAAAAGGCAAGACGGTATATCCAGGCAATAGACCCTAAGTATCATTCCCGGATAATTCTTGCAGGTAACTTTGAGCTGTACAAAGAATTCGGGCTAGGTGGTATCCATTTGAATACGGATTCACGGCGCAGTGAAACAATACGGCAAAAAGTGGCTTATATACCGCCTGCACTTGTTTCCACATCTTATCATGCATGGCAGAAGATAGTAGATAATGACTTTCAATATGGTTCTGTGTTCATCAGCCCGGTATTTGACAGTGTTTCAAAAAAAGATTACAAGGCGAGTATCGATCCGTATGGGGCCATGAAAACAAAACAAAAACTTGCCGAAAGGAATCAATATTGCCCTGCTATTATTGGCCTCGGGGGCGTAGGAATAAAAGAAATAGAAGCACTGCACGAATACGGTTTTGATGGTGCTGCACTACTGGGTACTATATGGATGTCCGGTAACCCGGTGGCCACTTTTGTTAAGGCGATCACTATCGCAAGGTCACTACAGGGCCAAGATGCCTGATACCTTTTTCCAGGCTTATGACGTTTTTAAAACCCTGCCCCATAAGTTGGCGGGCAGCTTTTCCGCTCCTCACTCCCGAAGCACAATAAACGACCACAGGCACTTCCTTATTCAGTAATTGATAACTATTATCTATTTGCGAAAGCGGTATGTTAACCCCGCCAATATTACCTGCTGCATGTTCATCTTTTTCTCTTACGTCTACTAACTGCACATGCTCATTGCGCATCATTTGCAGCAGCTCCTCGTAACTAAGAGTACCTACGGATACTTCACAAACCTCATGTATTGCTTTCAACCCTGCGATATTCCTATTCGCCTCATTCAGCTTGAAATGGAACGTGTGAATTCCCATATTCAGCGTATTAATAACCAACAGCTTACCTGTCAGCACTTCACCAACGCCGGTAATTATTTTAATGACCTCATTTGCCTGTATAGTACCTATTATGCCGGGCAATGTTGCGATAACACCAATATCTGCGCAATTGGGAGATTCATCCGCTCCAGGTGGTTCAGGAAAGATACACCGATAGGTAGGGCCTTCCTTATAATTAAAGACCGACACCTGTCCTTCAAATTTGTAAATAGCCCCTGAAACCATCGGCTTATTGAGCATCACACAGGCATCATTTACCAAGTAGCGGGTAGCAAAATTATCTGATCCGTCAACAATGATATCGTAATCACGAATCATATCCAGGGCATTATTGCTATCAATAAATACAGGGTATGTCCTGATCTTCACATGCGGGTTAAGCGCTGCTAATTTCTTTTCCGCTACATCTACTTTTCGCTGGCCTATCTCTTGCTCGGTATACAATACCTGCCGCTGCAAGTTAGATATGCTCACTATGTCCCCATCTGCTATACCTACCTCCCCCACCCCGGCCGCAACAAGGTACTGCAACACCGGGCACCCGAGCCCACCTGCACCTATAACAAGCACCTTGGCAGCACAGAGCTTCTCCTGACCATCCATACCTATTTCGGGTAAAATGGTTTGCTTGCTGTAACGTGCCTGTTCCTGTTGTGATATCATACTACACCATTGTAAATTGTTCCCAGTCTTTCCAAACTGGTTTATAGCCATTCTTCTCTATCATTTGCTTTACCTCAGTAACCGAGCGGCTATCATCTATCTCAAATTGTTCCAGCGATTCTGCCTCAACAGTATAACCGCCAGGGTTTGTTTTAGAACCAGCGCTCATGGTAGTTGCACCAAGTTTAATGATATGGTCGCGGAATACTTCATTCTCCCTCGTGGAAATAGAAAGTTCTATTTCTTCATTGAATATCCGCCACGCGCAAATAAGTTGTACCAGTTCTTTATCACTTATCACCACTTTTGGTTCTATAAGCCCTGTAGCAGGGCGCAATCTTGGGAACGATATACTGTATCTCGTTTGCCAGAAATGCTTTTCGAGATAGTTAACATGCAGTGCCGTAAAGAAATTATCGGCACGCCAGTCTTCAAGCCCTATCAAAACGCCGAGGCCTATTTTATGGATTGCGGCATTACCCAGCCTGTCCGGTGTATCTAAGCGGTAATCAAAATTCGACTTCTTTCCTTTGGGGTGATACTGTTTATAATTCTCTTTATGATAGGTCTCCTGGTATACGAGCACGGCATAAAGACCTTCGGCCACAAGTACCTTATATTCATCTTCATCCAGCGGCTGCACTTCTATGGAAATATTTGCAAAATGAGGCCGCAATAACCGTATAGCGTCTCTCAGATAATCTACCCCGACAGTCTTGGCAGCCTCACCGGTCACTAATAATACATGCTCAAAACCCTGTTTTTTCAGGTATTCCGCTTCCTGTAATATCTCAACACCTGATAACGTTTTACGGCGCAGTTTATTATCATAGCTAAATCCACAATAGGTGCAAATGTTCTGGCATTCATTAGATAAATAAAGCGGGGCGTATAATTGAACGGTATTACCAAAACGTTTCCGTGTGATACGATGGCTCATTTGCGCCATCTGCTCCAGGTAGGGAGCGGCGGCAGGAGATATCATTGCCTTAAAATCTTCAAGGTCTTTTTTATTCTTATTCAAAGCGCGTTCCACATCTGCCGCTGTCTTAGCGTAGATACCGGATAATACTTCATCCCAATTATGCTTATCAAATTCTTCTCTGAACATTGATGTTTAATTAAGATGTCCCACACCTTGGAAATGTGGGGCATCTGTTTAATTTAAAAACTCCGTCAAAGGGCTGCTGCTTTCCGCAAAAGTCTTAACCGTTCCAAGTTTAGCACAGTAAGCCATACGACCCGCCTCAACTGCCATTTTGAATGCAAGGGCCATCCGCACCGGGTCGCCCGATACCGCTATGGCTGTATTCACCAGCACTGCTGCAGCCCCTATCTCCATTGCCGCAGCTGCATGGCTGGGCGCACCGATACCGGCATCTATAACCACCGGTATATTGCTTTGCTCTATGATGATCTGCAAAAACTCAAGGGTCTTCAATCCCATATTACTGCCTATAGGTGCACCAAGTGGCATTACCGCCGCCACTCCCACCTCTTCAAGGCGCTTGCACAATACAGGATCCGCATGTACATAGGGCAGCACTATAAAGCCTTCCTTCACTAACTTCTCCGCCGCCTTTAATGTTTCCACCGGGTCGGGCATCAGGTATTTAGGGTCTGGATGTATCTCCAGTTTCAGCCAATTGGTCTGCAGTGCTTCCCTGGCCAGCCTGGCTGCAAATACGGCTTCTTCTGCATTGCGCACTCCAGAAGTATTGGGCAACAGGTTGATATGCGAATGATGTAGATGCTGCAGTATATCATCATCTTCACCGTCTGTATTCACGCGCTTCAACGCCACTGTCACTAACTCCGAACCCGAAGCCAGCAATGCTTCTTCCATAACATTGTGGTTGCCAAACTTCCCTGTGCCAGTAAACAACCGGGAGGAAAATATCTTGCCTGCTATTATCAATGGATCGCTCATAATATTTTCATTTGAGATCATTAACTTAATAAACTTTTAAATCGTTTTGCCGCCGATGCTATATCCTGCGCATTTGAAATAGCTCCTGAAACTGCTATACCATGTAAACCTGTTGATAGTAATGCCGGAACGTCCTCATCAGTAATCCCACCTATGCCAATGACCGGTGGCAGGATCAAATTCCTTTCCTTAGCCTGTTCAAATAATCTTCTGTACCCCTCAATTCCAAGAATAGGGCTTAGGTTTTGCTTAGTGCTTGTAAGCCTAAATGGCCCCAATCCAATATAACCAACCGCCTTACCGGATAAATGCTCGAGGTCTTCGATAGTATTGCAGGTGCAACCGATAATACGTTCTCGCGCAAGCATTGCATCAATATCCGCTTGCGGCAATGGGTCTTCCTTTCCTACATGTACACCGTCTGCATGAATATCAAGCGCCAGTTTCACATTGTCATTGACAATAAATGTTGCATCATACTTCCTGCAAACAGCCTGCACTTCCAGAGCTTTCGCACGATACTCGTCATAAGAAATATTCTTGAGCCTCAGTTGTATCCAGTCCGCACCGCCCTTACATGCCTGCTCCGCATCAGCAGCATTGGTTGTAATAAAATGTAGTTTACTTACCTTCCTCATAGCGGCATAGGGTTATGATATCCTAACAATGATGAATTACTGTCTAAAAAGCGATAAGTGTATTTATTGGCATGTGCCGCAGCTGTGTGTACCGGGTGACCAAGAGCCAGGTGAGCAGTAAGTGCTGCAGACAATACGCACCCGCTCCCGTGCTTCTCGCCATGCGGCAGGCGTGCATTAGAAAAGGTATAGGTTGTTTGCTTTGTAAACAATATGTCAGAGGACATAGCATCATCTGCATGGCCACCCTTCAGGTATATATTCACGTTCGCGCTCTGGTATAGTAGCTTGGTATGAAAATGCTCTTCGCCAAACAATTGCTTAGCCTCAGGAAGGTTAGGGGTAACACAATACAGGCTTTTCAGTGCTTCTTTCAGTTCTGTATTTCCGTTCTCGTGAAACACATAACCGGCGCTTGCCTTCATTATCGGGTCGAAGATGATCACAGGTTCTTTTATTCGTTGCTGTAAAAAACTGATAAGGTCATTGAGCACCTGCGCATTTTTTATGAGCCCGATCTTAATGAACCTGATATCAAACCGCCGCAATAGCACGCCCACCTGCTGAATGATCTTGTAATAATCTATCCACTCTACTTTTTCAAACTCCACATCATTTTGCCATGTTAATGCTGAAACCACGCCAAGACCATAAACACCGTTGCTTTCAAATGTTTTAATATCCGCAAGAATCCCCGCCCCCGCAGAGGGGTCGAAGCCTGCTATTGAAAGCACGTATGGTTTGATGTCTGAACCCTGATTCACCCGATTAATTGATTTCCTTGATACTGTATGTTATTGTAATAATTTATTGTTATGAACTCTTTTAAACTCTAAACTTTTTGCACCAAAATTGATGAGCAATCCGATTTCCATATTATACGCTTCAAGGTAATTCATGGCTTGTGCCAGATGAACATCTTCCAAACGAATAACCGCTTTCAGCTCCACCATAATTTTATTCTCAATAAAAAAATCGACCCTTCTTGCACCAATCTGCTCACCTTTATAGAATATGGGCATTTCTTTTTCCCGCTCAAACACAATTTTTAAAATACTTAATTCAACCTCCATTGCCCTTTGATAAATAACTTCCTGAAATCCGTTCCCGAGAGCGCTATGAACCTGCATTGCCGCTCCTATTATTTTTTCAGTAATCTCCTTATAAAGCATAAGCAGAAATTAACATTATCAACATTCAAAATAAACTTCTTTTAATCCTTAAATCATTCAATCATGCAAATCATGGTTCAGACCTCTTATTGATAAATTTCTCCTCCTGTTTCCACAAATTCTTTCGATTTCTCTTCCATGCCTTTCTGCAATTCTTCTTCTTTTTGTGAATACTCGCGTATGTCCTGTGTTATTTTCATAGAGCAGAAATGCGGGCCGCACATGGAGCAGAAATGTGCGATCTTGGCGCCATCGGCAGGTAAGGTCTCATCATGAAACGACCTCGCCGTATCGGGGTCAAGAGATAAATTGAACTGGTCCTCCCACCTGAATTCAAACCTTGCTTTGCTCAGTGCATTGTCCCTGTATTGCGCGCCGGGATGCCCCTTAGCAAGGTCGGCCGCATGGGCAGCGATCTTATAAGTAATAACGCCGTCTTTTACATCCTTCTTATCAGGGAGGCCCAAATGTTCTTTTGGTGTCACATAACACAGCATAGCTGTGCCATACCATCCTATCATTGCCGCGCCTATTGCGGAAGTAATATGATCATAACCCGGAGCGATATCCGTAGTCAGTGGGCCAAGTGTATAAAACGGCGCTTCGGCACAATGCTCCAGTTGCTTTTCCATATTCTCCTTTATCAGGTGCATAGGCACATGCCCCGGCCCTTCTATCATCACCTGTATATCATGTTTCCACGCTATTTTGGTAAGTTCTCCAAGTGTTTCCAGCTCGGCAAACTGTGCCGCATCATTGGCATCTGCAATCGATCCCGGCCTTAAACCATCACCTAGTGAAAAGCTGACATCATATGCTTTCATGATCTCGCATATCTCTTCAAAATGTGTGTAAAGGAAACTCTCCTTATGATGCGACAGGCACCACTTAGCCATTATGCTGCCGCCACGCGATACTATGCCCGTTACTCTCTTTGCAGTCAGCGGTATATAGCGCAGCAACACACCTGCATGAATGGTAAAATAGTCCACTCCCTGTTCGGCCTGCTCTATAAGTGTATCGCGGAATATCTCCCATGTCAGGTCTTCGGCTTTCCCGTTTACCTTTTCCAGCGCCTGGTATATAGGCACCGTACCTACAGGTACCGGGCAGTTACGGATGATCCACTCTCTTGTTTCATGTATATTCTTGCCGGTAGACAGATCCATTAATGTATCACCACCCCAGCGACAGCTCCATACTGCTTTTTCCACTTCTTCTTCAATACTGGATGTCACAGCAGAGTTGCCAATATTCGTATTGATCTTCACCAGAAAATTACGACCAATGATCATTGGCTCACTCTCCGGGTGGTTGATATTAGCGGGTATAATAGCGCGACCTGCTGCTATTTCAGATCTTACAAATTCCGGGGTTATGTATTTTACCGGTGTATTGGCGCCAAAGCTATGTCCCTTGTGCTGGTGCCACAGTTCGCTGTTGTTCATCATTTCATCTATCCGTTGGTTCTCGCGGATAGCGATATATTCCATTTCAGCAGTGATAATGCCCTTACGTGCATAGTGCAGCTGGGATACATTACATCCCGCCTTTGCCCTGTATGGCATCCTGATATGTTCAAATCTTAACGCATCGAGCTTGGGGTCCGCCATGCGCTCATTACTGTAATGCGCCGTAAAATCGCTAAGCTGCTCCACATCTCCCCTGCCCTTTATCCATTCTTCGCGCAGGCGTGGCAGCCCCTTGGTAATATCAATCGTTACGTTCGGGTCTGTATACGGGCCGCTGGTATCGTACATCGTTACCACGGGATTAGGTATCAGCTCCTCTATACCAAAAGATTTGGTTTTGGTAGGGCTCACAGCCACTTCCCGCATTGCCACTTTTATATTGTGCAATTTTCCGGGTACAAATATTTTCCTTGAGCCCGAATACGCTCCCGAGCTGATCGTACTACCATTTGGCATTGTATCTTTTTTCATGAAAGAAAATTTAGTGCTGCTTACCGCCGCTATTGTGAAAATTATTTATCCTATACTTTATTTTATCAATCAACTTATCAACCTATCAACCTATCAACTTATCAACCTATCAACTTATCACCCGCCCTGCGTTGCTCTTATCACCGTCACCTTATCCTCATCTTTCAATACATAACTTTCCCATTCCGCACCCGGCACTACATTGTTATTGATGGCTATGGCTATTCCTTTAGGTGAAGTAATGTTGATGGCTTTCAGCATATCTGCTATCTTAGCTTCGTGTGTTATTTCCTGCAGCTTATTATTGACGTAGATATTCATACAACTATTGTTGTTAAGCACTCACAATAAACTTTTAGGGAGAAGATAGTACGTATATCATTCAGCTTTTTCCATTCGCAGGCATTATCCTGATCAGGTCCAAAGGGTATGATCTCAGCCTGTATTTATCGGCACCCCTAAAGTCTATATCAAATTTACGGGATATTATTTGATAATACGCAACCTTTTTGTGCTTCATTCTTAAGCGCCATTATAACTATTTCAAATACAGGTATTTCCCTGCAACAGGCGAATGTTCTCTAATTTTGCGGGAGCATATCAAATTTTAATATAATGGCAACTAAAACAATACAGCAAATACTTCCACCGGCTCCACCGCATATGGTTGGCGATGGCTTCCGGGTACATAATTTCTTCCCAAGCGGCTACAATATGGACCAGCAACGTATGAGCCCGTTCTTCCTGCTCGATTATAACGCTAAAATAGATTTCCCGGGCAGGGATACGCCAAGAGGTGTAGGCGTGCACCCCCATCGCGGTTTTGAAACGGTGACCATATCCTACCACGGCAAAGTAGCCCATCACGACAGCTATGGCAACAGCGGCACAATAGGCGAAGGTGATGTACAGTGGATGACCGCGGGATCGGGAGTATTACATAAAGAGTATCATGATGCCGAGTACAGCAGAACCGGTGGCCCGTTTCAAATGGTGCAGCTATGGGTAAACCTTCCTGCTAAGGATAAAATGACCCAACCCAAGTACCAGGCTATTACAGCAGCACAAATGGGCAGGTATCAGTTACCGGGCGATGGTGGTATTGTGGAAGTAGTAGCAGGTACATTTAATGGAGTGAAGGGACCAGCGTTTACATTCTCGCCAATTGAGCTGTACAATATCCGAATCAAAAAAGGTGCGTCGGCGACACTCGATCTCCCCGCAAATTTCAACACCGGAATATTAGTAGTAGAAGGAGCAGTGAAAGCAAATGAAACAGGTGTAGCCCCAGCAGATAATTTCATTCTGTTTAACAATGATGGCGAAAACATATCGCTGTATGCAGAAGAAGATAGTGTTTTACTGGTATTGAGTGGCGAGCCAATCAACGAGCCGATTGCAGCCTACGGGCCATTTCTTATGAATACCCATGAAGAACTGCAACAGGCTTATGATGATCTGAGAAAAGGGAAGTTCGGCGTATTGGAAGATTAGTATCTATTCCCCTGCTTTCTTTTCCTTCTTTGCTTTTCTGTTAGCTTTGCGCTGGGCCTTGCGGCTTAGTGTAGTATCTGTTTGGGATGATGTACCCTGCCCTGCTTGTTCTTCTTTTGCTTCCTTGGCTTCCTGTTGTTTCTTTTCTTTCTTTTTAAAATAGCCCCTTAGCAGAAAACTATGCTTTGCGGCTTTCATATTCTCACTAAATCCTTCCGTACCGGTTCTCATATTATTTACACTGGCATCCAGGTTCTTAGACAGTTTATCATCATATAGCAACCGGCCAATGTTTCCCTTTCCTGAGCTGATCTGTGTGGCTATGCCTGCAAGGCCGTCTGTTATTACTTCCGCATTGCTGGCTATATTACTGATCTTGCCCATTATCTGTCCGAAGTCCGCGGGGTCTATCGTTTCGATCTTCGCACCGTCTTTTATTACAGCAGTATTTGCAGAAGTTGATGCAATGGTGATCAGTTTATCTCCCATAAGGCCATCTGATCCTATACTTGCCAGTGCATCACTTTTAATAAAAGGGTGTGTTTTTTCCTCGATTATCATATCTACCCTGGCGAGCGTATCAGATATGATCTGTATATCGGTTACCGTACCTACGTTTATGCCCACAAACCGTACATTATTACCGGCCTGCAAGCCGCCAACATTTTTAAACGTGCCGTAAAT
>CAIJNJ010000278.1 GCA_903821975.1 uncultured Bacteroidota bacterium | reverse complement strand
TTGTAACACAGGCACAGATATTTGATGGCACACCAATGGATTCAGCTACTATCACGTTTACAAATGATTCCATTGCCAATTTTATCCCCGACACTGCCGCAACACCGTTATGGCGGATAGGCCGTACCCACAAGTCATTCTTTACAACCGATACTTCAGGAATAGTCGCGATCATGACCGATACACTTAACCCATATCGTATTAATGCCAATAACTGGTTTATAATAAAAGTCCCAAATGGGACTAATGTTATTGTTGATTTTTGGCACAAATACCAAACTGATAGCGGCCATGACGGCGGCATTGTGGAATTCTCAATTGACAGCGGTTTTACGTGGCAAAATATAAAAGGGGATTGCAATGTTGATCCATCTCCGTATTGGGTTTCAGGCGTTCACACCTCTAATTTTTACACATTCAGCGACACATTGGTTACTGGAGAGCCGTCATTTACTGGCACGAGTAATGGTTTACAGTATTCGAGATTTCAGTTTGTTGAACCACCGCCAGTGCACCCCCCTAGCGGTAGTGGGTGCATTTTTGCTTCCTGGGATAATCCAAATATTTATGTCCGTTTCAGATTTGTCAGTGACTCTATTGCTGACAGTCTTGCCGGATGGGAAATTGACTCAATAAAAATAGAAGAGGATAATTACCCTGGGGGCTTGGTTAGGAACATCAACAAACCCAAAACCCTAAGCACATACCCCAACCCCGCTTACGATGGCCTGTTCACTTTCCCCGCAATAGAAAACGAGGATAACTTCACTATAGAAGTATACAATGCTATGGGGCAAAAAATATCAGAACACCCGTACAGCCACTCACTAGACCTGAGCAACTACGCAAAGGGGCTTTATTTCTACCAGGTATCAGACGGAAAAGAATATTACAGCGGCAGGTTATTAAGTGAATAGAGTAAAACTTATCAACCATTCAACCTATCAACCTACTTCTTCCCCTCAGCCATACTAATCTCCTTGGCCTTGGCGAGGAACTCTGACGCGAAGATGAATTTATTAAGCCGCTCGTCTTTGCTGAAGATGATATCTTTATTAGAGCCTTCCCACTGCTTTTTACCTTCATAGAGGTATACGATATGGTCACCGCTTTCCATTACCGTATTCATGTCGTGGGTGTTTATTACAGTAGTGATATGGTATTCATTAGTGATCTCTTTCACCAGCTTATCTATCACCAATGATGTCTGCGGGTCCAGGCCCGAGTTAGGTTCATCGCAAAAAAGATACTTCGGGTTCTGTACAATTGCACGAGCAAGCGCCACACGCTTCTTCATACCGCCGCTCAGTTCTGCAGGGAATTTTTTATTGGTATCCTTCAGGTTCACACGCTCCAATACTTCATTTACTCGCTTCAGTTTATCAGCTGTATTCATTTTGGTAAACATATCCAGCGGGAACATAACATTCGCTTCCACCGTTTTACTGTCAAACAACGCACCGCCCTGGAACAGCATACCTATCTGCATACGTACTTCCTTCAGCTCTTTATCACCCATCTTCGTGATATCCCTGCCCTCATATAGTATCGCGCCTGAGTCGACAGGCATAAGGCCAATGATCGTTTTCATCAGTACCGTCTTGCCACTACCGCTCGTACCAATGATAAGGCTGGTCTTGCCGGGCTCCATCTTCGCGGATACATCCTGCAAAATCACCTTACCATTAAAGCTCTTCCGTACATTTTTTACTTCGATCATATACCCCAAACCCCTAAAGGGGCTTCCCCTTTGTTTATTAAATGTATCACAATTTTCCTTTCAATTTAATATGGCCGCTATTAAAATCTTCCCTCAATACGCCTTACTACCGAATCACCTTTTGTATTTTTTACGATCATTATTCCCTTCAAAAAAAACTTCTTTGTGCTATCTGCCCAGTTCAGCTTCAACACTATTTTGTAATCCTTATTCTTAAACTCTACAACACTTAGATAAAGCGGGTCAGCTATTGTGGTATTATCATCATGTAATAAGATATTCCGCTTGTTGTTAATCGTCATAAAGCAACAGTCCCCAACATCACCAAAAAACAAAAATCCATCCTTTATACTGTCACTTGAATCAAAATAAAAGCATGGCCCCATATCCGAGATATCATGCTTACTTAGTTTATAAGTCTTAATATTTATTGAATGTTGATCGCAGGATACTAATGTTAAAACAAGCGCCAAAATTGCTATTCTCGATCTTAGTTTTATAAATAGCTTGCGTTTCAATTGAGCCATTCTGCATTTATTATCGAAACCTCTTAATTATCACTTAATTTTCAAATTCTCAAATTTTCAAATTCTCAAATTAATTAAGCCATTGCGCAATTAAGCAATTAAGCCATTAAACCTGGAACACCCCCATCTTAAATTCTTTATTCGTCTGAGCGTGATTTGCCGCATTTATCCCTTCAGAGATTACACTTCTTGTTTCTGCCGGGTCTATGATCTCATCCACCCAAAGGCGCGCTGCAGCATAGTATGCTGATGTCTGGCTGTCGTAGCGGTCTATTATTTCCTTCAGCATGGCTGCTTCCTTTTCCGGGTCTATGATCTCTCCCTTAGCTTTCAGAGAGGCCACCTGTATCTGCAGCAAGGTCTTGGCTGCCTGCTCACCACCCATTACCGCTATTTTGGCATTAGGCCATGCATAGATAAAGCGTGGATCATACGCCTTGCCACACATGGCATAGTTGCCCGCACCATATGAGTTGCCTATGATTATCGTGATCTTCGGTACTATAGAATTAGCCACGGCATTTACCAGTTTTGCCCCGTCCTTAATGATGCCCGAATGCTCACTCCTGCTGCCCACCATAAAGCCCGTCACATCCTGCAGGAATACCAGCGGTATTTTTTTCTGGTTGCAATTCATGATAAAGCGTGCAGCCTTATCAGCACTGTCGTTGTAGATAACACCCCCCATCTGCATTTCGCCCTTTCCGCTCTTTACTATCTTGCGCTGGTTGGCCACAATGCCTACCGCCCAACCATCTACACGGCCATAGCCACACACAATGGTCTTACCATAATCCTCTTTGAACTGGTCAAACTCCGAACCATCCACAAAACATTTGATCACGTCCACTACATCATACTGCTTGTTATTTTGCGGGGATACAAGCCCGTATATCTCGTTCGCTTCCTTCTTCGGCAGTATTGGTTTTACGCGGTCATAGCCCATGCGTGGTTGTTCGCCTATCTTATCCATTATACGGCGCACCTGGTCCAGGCACTCCTGCTCCGTATCAAATTTATAATCGGCTATGCCACTTATCTCGGTATGCGTCTTTGCACCACCCAGTGTCTGTATGTCTATATCCTCACCTATCGCCGCCTTCACTAAGTATGGCCCTGCCAGGAAGATGGAACCATTCCCCTCTACCATCAGCGTTTCATCGCTCATTATTGGCAAATAAGCACCACCGGCCACGCAACTGCCCATTACCGCAGCGATTTGCGTAATACCCATCGCGCTCATCTGCGCATTGTTGCGGAAGATGCGGCCAAAATGCTCCTTATCCGGGAATATCTCGTCCTGCATAGGCAGGTATACCCCCGCGCTGTCTACTATGTAAATGATCGGCAGGTGGTTTTCCATGGCAATCTCCTGCATGCGTAGGTTTTTCTTGCCTGTTATCGGGAACCATGCCCCTGCTTTTACGGTATTATCATTAGCCACGATCACACACTGGCGGCCATGCACATAGCCAAGGCCTGCCACTGTGCCACCGGCCGGGCACCCGCCATGCTCTTTATACATATCGTAGCCGGTAAAAGCGCCAATCTCTGTAAATACGCTGCCCTTATCTATAAGGTATTGAATGCGCTCGCGGGGAGCCATTTTGCCTTTCTCGCGGGCTTTTTCCATGCTTTTCTTGCCACCGCCCTGGCTTATCACCGCGTGGCGTTGTTTCATCTGGCCTACAGCCAGCCTCATGGCGTCATCATTTTTATTGAATTCCAGGTTCATTCGCCTTTATAAAATTTGAGTGCAAAAATAGTTGTATAAATCGAGAGCAGGTAAATTATATATTATTTGCCTCGAAAACAAAGAAAATCCTAAATATGACGCTACATTGGTACTTTACCCAACCTTTTCTAATTAAATGCTTGTCTTACTAAGTAGCCAAAACACACTTATGAATAACTTGTCCCGGATCGTATTAATGTGCTGCACAGCAT
>CAIJNJ010000277.1 GCA_903821975.1 uncultured Bacteroidota bacterium | reverse complement strand
GATCTAGAAAGAGTGGAACGGCATAAAAAATGGCAAATTACTCCAATTATTAGCAGATGATAACTTTGATGCGTTACTCACATTTGATAAGAATCTGCAACATCAGCAAAATTTCAATAAATATACCATTACCGTCTTTGTGTTATCTGCAGAGATAAACAGTTATACTGCACTTTCGAAATTAACTCCTATAGTACAAGAATATCTTAAACTTGAAACATTACCAGTCGGACCAGTTATCATAAACACGAGATGACGTGTATTGTTTTTTCGAATTTATAGCATGAAGTTTCGCAATTTTAAAATGGTGGATTATGTGGTGTATGGACGCGACTGTTTTAACCAGCTCGACGGGATCATTGCACCCAGGCGGGGAAATGATGCACCTGTAATATTTATTCTTGATCATTTTTTTAAGGATAATGATAAACTGAAGTCCCGCATACCCCTGAGGGGAAATGATATGCTGATAGATGCGGATGTAACCCATGAACCCAGGACATCTTATATTGATGAGCTTACGCAGCAGATAAAAGATAAGCATGGCAATGTTTCAGGTGTGGTTGGTATAGGCGGTGGCTCTGCAATGGACATTGCCAAGGCGGTTGCCATTATGATGACTAATCCCGGTAAGGCACAGGATTACCAGGGCTGGGACCTGGTGATAAATCCCGCAGTTTATAAGGTGGGTATACCTACATTGTCCGGAACGGGTGCTGAGGTATCCCGTACCACCGTGCTCACAGGGCCTACCCGTAAGTTGGGTATGAATTCAGACTTTACACCTTTTGACCAGATTGTACTCGACCCTGAACTGATTAAAGATGTACCGGCAAATCAGCGTTTCTATACGGGCATGGATTGCTTCATTCATTGTATCGAATCACTGGAAGGGACGTATATAAATGAATTTAGTCGATCCTATGGCGAAAAGGCGCAACAATTGTGCGAAGAAGTATTCCTTCATAAAAATGAGTGGGATGAAAGGAGTGATGAACAATTGATGATGGCTTCTTATGCCGGTGGTATGAGTATTGCTTATTCGCAGGTAGGTGTGGCACATGCCGTTAGTTATGGCCTTGGGTATTTACTGGGTACGAGGCATGGTATAGGCAATTGTATCGTATTTAACCATCTTGAAGAATTTTACCCCAAAGGTGTCGCTACATTTCATAAGATGGTGGAGAAGAACAAGATCGACATTCCTATAGGGATCACAAAAGGGCTTACTGATGAACAATTTGACATCATGATCAATGTATCTCTTGGTATGGTGCCGTTATGGGAAAATGCGCTCGGGAAATACTGGCAAACAATTATGACAAGAGATAAATTGCGAGAACTGTATGAAAAACTATAAAAAATCAGTGAACTTATTCACCTTTTAACTTTTTTACCATTTAACTTTACCTCGTGTTGATAAACGATTTTTATACATGCCATGATATGGAAAGCAGTGAGGCAGAATTGAGCTGTCGCATTGTTTTTAATGCAGATCATGACATATTCAAGGGGCATTTTCCTGGCCAACCGGTAGTGCCGGGGGTGTGTATGATGGAAATAGTAAAAGAGCTATTGCAAAACAAAGTAAACAAACCGTTAGTGCTGCAAAATGCGCGTAACGTAAAATTTCTCGGGTTTATCTCGCCTGATATGCAGCCTGTGGCAAATATTAAGTGGAAGCAAAGCGACGCTGGTTACATGGTAACGGCATCGTTGGGCATCAATGGTTCTGCATTATTTAAGCTTGACGGCAACTATGGTGCTTTTGGGCAGTAAGCGGCTTAAAAGTTTGGATTTTTCCATTAGCTTTGATTATATTTTTACTACATGGTGCCACAAGTATCGATCGTTATCCCGCTTTATAATGAAAGTGAAGTTTTGCCGCAGTTAGTTGAACGGATCAACAAGCTGATCAATGCTTCTCCTTTGAAAATAGAAGTGGTATTGGTGGATGACGGCAGCAAGGATAATACGGCAGAGCAGATACAGCAGCTCTCCTTAACCGATGACAGGTATCAATGTGTGATCCTTGCCCGCAATTATGGCCACCAGCTTGCATTGAGTGCGGGCCTGGCTGCCGCTACGGCATCTGAGGCAATAATGATCATCGATGGTGACTTGCAGGACCCGCCGGAATTGCTCCCTGTTTTTTACGATCTGTACAAGCAGGGTAACGATGTGGTTTATGCCGTGAGAAAGAAAAGAAAAGAGGGCGCGCTGAAAAGAATAAGTTATCATCTTTTTTACCGTATACTGAGGTCTATATCTTACATCGAGATACCGCTGGACAGTGGAGACTTTTCTATGGTGAGCAGGCGCATAGTGGATGTACTGAACCAGATGCCGGAAGAAAGCCGCTATATACGCGGAATGCGGACATGGATAGGGTTCAAACAAATCGGTTATGAATACGACCGAGACGAACGCCAGGCCGGAGATTCAAAGTATTCATTCAAGAAACTTTTCAAGCTGGCTTATAACGGGATATTTAATTTCAGTGAGTTCCCGGTAAAACTGATCACTAACCTGGGTTTCTTTTCCATATCGGTTTCGCTGGTGTACCTGGTGTACAACATCATTAAGAAATACGTTTATGGTGGTGTGCCACAGGGTTTCACTGCGTTGCTTTTCGCTATCATTCTTTTCAGTGGCGTGCAACTTCTTTCCCTCGGTATCATTGGGGAATATGTGCTTCGAATATTTTTCCAGGTTAAGGGACGACCACTTTACATCGTGAAGAAAAGAATAGTTAATAAAGAGATAAAGGACCAGTAATTTTCTTACGAAGGCCTTATCGGGCTTCCACCCCAACTGGTGTTGGATTGCAGGTTCTCACCCTTCATTACTAACGACAAGGCATCTAAATTCACATTGTCACCTATTTCGCTGTCGTAGAGTATAATGGCACCTGCACCTATGCTGCAGCGCTTACCGATCTTTATTGCGCCCACTTTCATTACACGGTCTTCAAAAAGATGTGTTTGCGGGCCGCAGTCTTCATTAAGTGCGGTATCATCACCTATATGCACCATGTCGTACTCGGTAACGTCGGTAGTGTTCATCCATACACGCTTGCCGGTCTTTACACCGAGCAGGCGCAGAATAATTGGGAGCCATGCGGTACCACGCATAAAATCCAGCAGAAAGGGTACTGCAAGGGCCTCATAGGTAGATGTAATAGCCTCGCTACGCCATACTTTAGAGGTCCACATTGGTCGTTGCTCGGGATTGTATTTACCCACTGTCAGCCATTTTAGGGTAGCTGTGACAATAAATGCGGGCAATCCCATAAAGAACAGGTAGTAGAATGGTAACTGCAGTATCACCATCCACCAGCGGTCGGCTACCAAAAGATCATGGCCATAAGCGATAAACAGGATGCTGCAAATCAGGATAATGGTCTCAGGGATGAGGATACGAATAAACTCTACAATGCTGCGTGCAAGCACCCTTCCTGCTGTGGGGCGGGAGGTAAGTTCGGCGGCAAATGTGCGGCTGGCCTGGCGGCGGGGCAATGCTATAGCCGGTGAGCCAAACCAGTCCTTAGCGCCTTCAGTTTCCAGTTGCTCTTTACTGGGTGGTGTAGATAGCACCCCTACCAGCATACGACCGGGAAGATGGTATCCCTGTGGTATGAGTGCGCTGTTGCCTACAAAACTATTATTGCCAATTACGGTTTTGTCGAGTATTAATTGCTGGCCACGTATATCAGATTCGCCAAGCGTCACGGCATCTGCTACAAATGCACCCTTGCCTATTTCCAACAGTGGGTGGGTTACACTGCTTGCAGTAGATATTTCGGTATTCTTGCCCACCTTAGCACCAAGGGCACGGAAAAGCAGGGATATATATACGGTGGCATAAATGGGATGCAACACGATCAGCGATAATGACATGAGCTGATCTGCAAACCACTTGCGCACATAGAACCAACTGTAAATAGGATACTTGCCGGGTTTAATGCCTTTTTGCAACAGCCGTGTGAGCAGAACAGTAACAAGAGTAAATACAATGATGTAGCTCAAAGCAAGCGAAGGCGTAACAATAAGATAACTGAAATCGTAATCGGGTGTAGAGTTATCAAGGTTGTTGATGATGATGATAGTAGGCAGCAGCGGCAGCAGCACCACAAACGGGAATAACAAAAGCGATACGGTGAATATGAGTGAATACCTGCGTCTTTTTCCCGCCGATACAAAAAGCGGTTGCGGCAGGTCTTCTATCGCTTTTGTTTCTTTCAGTACAGCAGGGCTGCCCTGCCATATCTCGCCACCCTTTATTGTCTTGCCTTCCTGCAGGTAACTGAGGTCCTGGAGTTCACCCCATGCGTCAATGGTAGCGCCGCCGGCTATTATGGCGTGACTGCCTATGTACGCATGATCGCCCAGGTGCACACGACGGAGTTTAAGCATACCGTCCTGTACATAAGCATTGTTTATGGTCACTTGTGAGCTGATGCTGACATCGCTGCCAATAGTAACAAGGTCTTCTGCGCCTATGCTCACGGCGCCCAATTGTGCATCTTTAGCTATGGTTACACCCATACGCCGCAGGTAGCCGCAGTATAGTGGGGTGCCATTAAGGAATTGCGAAGGCAGCAGGCGCTGCATTGTTTTTACAAACCACCACCTGAAATAATAACTGCCCCAAAGCGGGTAATCCCCTTCCTTCATTTTGCCGATCACCAGCCATTTAATACCGATGCAGGATGCTGCAAATAACGGCGGTATAAAGCAGAACATGCACAGCGCCGTTGTGATCGCATACGGGATGTTCTTTGTTTCTTCTGCTACATAATAATAGCCGAGGTACGGAAAGAATATTTGTATTGCAAAAAGCCCGTAGATAAGCAGTAGCGCAAAAGTTTGCGCTACCCAGCAGAGTAAATACGTTTTGCGCGATACCTCGTTAAAAACACGTTTGGCTTTTACTTCCGGAGCAGGTTTTGATTCCCAGTACTCCACCAGTTTGTTCAAAGGTCGTACCAGGTAAATATCTTTTAACGATGCCTGCGGTAAATTGGCATCTTTTCTTAAGCGCGATACAAATGCGGCAGCCAACAATGAGTGACCGCCAAGGTCTGTGAAAAAATCCTGGGTAAGGTCTATTGTCCGATTTGGGAAAAATTTCTTTAATGCTGCTATCACACGTTCTGCCAGTGGTGCGTCAAGATCTATTATTTCGTTTGTCACAGCAGATGCGTTCTCCATCAACATGGCAGGTACCGGCAGCTCCTTACGATTGATCTTGCCGCTGGGCAGGCGGGGCATTTCGGGCAGTTGCATGATAACGCTGGGTATCATGTATGCAGGCAGCACTTTCGCCAGTTCTTCGCGTATGTGCTGCTGGTTCATTTTTACAGGGTCATCACAAACTATATAGCCTGCAAGATGGTCCTGCCCGTTAATATCTTTTTTTACAGCAACGGCAGCAGCGGTAATGTCGCTTAGGTTGCTTAACTGGTTCTCTATTTCGCCGAGCTCAATACGGTAGCCGCGAAGTTTCACCTGGTCGTCAAAGCGTCCCTGGAAATCAATGCTTCCATCTGGGTTAATGATAGCGGCATCACCGGTACGGTAAAGCATATCTCCGGGCAGGGCAGACAATCCTTCAGGCTTCGCAACAAATTTCTGCTGTGTGAGTTCGGGTAGGTTTATGTAGCCCTTGCATAAGCCGGCGCCGGTAACAATAAGCTCGCCGCGCTCGCCGACTGGTAATATGTTCAGATTTTCATCTACAACGGCGAGGTTGTAATTGGGTAGCGGGATACCAATGGTTATCGGGTCGCCCGGTTTTAGCGCTATAAGTGTTGCGGTGACCGTAGTTTCGGTAGGGCCATAACTGTTATAAAAACGCCGGGAGGGGATAGACCACCTTGATAATACATGGGTAGTGCATGCCTCACCGCCCGCATTCACTATGCGTAAGGATGAAGATATATCATCTTCCATTACGGCCAGCAGGCTCGGCACTGCATGTAGCACGGTGATATGTTGCTGCCTCAGTATATCTGCAAGTTCGTCTATCGATTTAGCTGTTGCTGCATCGGCTACCCACAGAGTGGCACCTGCGAAATAGCTGATCCATGTCTCTTCACACCACATGTCGAACGAAACGGAGAATCCCTGGTATACGCGGTCTTTACTGTTTATTTCAAGTACAGATTGTTCTGCCCGTATCAGATGGCATATCTGCCTGTGCGCGATCGGTATCCCTTTTGGTTTACCGGTGCTGCCTGATGTATAGAGCACATAAGCCCAGTCATTTGGTTGTGCGCCCGGGGTAATGGTTATTATATCACTGCGTTTTGGCTTGGATACTACTGAAAATACAGGAATATCAAGGTGCAGCTTGTCCGGACTTATATAACCCTTCGCGCCAACTTCTCTCAGTACGGTTTCCACACGCTCAGCAGGCATCTCATAGTCGAGCGGCACATACGATCCGCCGGCTTTGATAATACCCAGCACAGCTATATGCAGTTCCAATCCACGTGGCCACCATAATCCAACAGGATCGCCGGGACGTATGCCGTCCTGGTATAGTTGGTCGGCCATCGCATCGCTCCAATGATCCAGTTCGGCATAAGTGACCGACTCATCTTTGAAAATAAGGGCAGTATTTGCAGCGAATTTCTTTGCAGACGAACGAAAGATGTCCGCAAGCGTTTCTTCACGCAAAAGATCAGGGCGATT
>CAIJNJ010000276.1 GCA_903821975.1 uncultured Bacteroidota bacterium | reverse complement strand
CTTGATACATTAGAGGATAAACTTTATAAACTTCAAAAAGCAAGCTGAAAAAATGATCCGCTTCAAACTCATAAACCCAATAACGCATCAGGTGTATTGCTACAATTTAATGAGTGTGCGGGAAATGATAGAAAGTAATATCCGGCTTGGCATAAAGGATTTGGGTGTAAAATGGAGGCAATGCTTACAAAATTGAACTTTTAAAACAAACACAAATGAAACTACTACAATATTTTTCCCCGCATCAGATAGCCTTTGAGGTATTGGCAATTGTCATGGTCGCTTTCATTCTGCTTAAATGGGATTTTGTGAAGGGGCTACTCAGCGAGGATGGCGTACCGAGTTCAAAGCGTGGAATTGCCTTCATGGTAAGTATTACCCTCTGCATTTGCGAACTATACCACACGCTAAAGGGTGAGGAATTTGAGTACAATCACCTTATTGCATTGCTTGTAACCCTGTGTTTATTGCTCGGTATAGCTACCGTGCCGCAAATCATGGAGATATGGAAGGGAAAACAAGCGGATGCGCCAGACGATACAAAAAAAAATCAATAATCATAAAATCAAATACTATGTTTCAGAACATCGAGAAAGCCGTAAAAATTGCCAATTCCATTAAAGAGGGTTGGGATACATTAAGTGCTGATGAGAAGACAGCACGCATTGCCACGGTAGAGCAATATCTTTCGCATGTACCGGCTATCAGCGAGTGGCTAACCCCAATCATTGAGGAATTTAAGAGCCAGATAATAGCGGCCTAATGCCAACGGAAAACCAAGAGATAGCGCTCATATTCTTTGTCGCGGTAATAGTCTTTATCGGCGTAGGTAAGTTCGTTGGTTGGGCGAATACGCTCGAGCTAATGGCGATACTTAGAAGGGTGCGTAACGTCTTGCTTTTGGCTCTAACCGTTGCGGCAATGGCTTTTATTATTTGGAAGATACACGACATTTTAAATACTAACCCATGATGAAAATACCCGCTAAAATATGGGCATATAGCATAGTGGCTATAATGTTCTTTTTGTTTGCCATAGCAATGGCTTGTAACGCTTAAATATTAATCATTAAAAACAAAACAATGATACATATAGATTTAGTAATACCCGAATTGAAGAAATTTACCCAGGAGACATTGCTCGTAACGCAACAGATCAAAGCTGACCTGCAAAGCAATACCATTAAGGCCGCAGAAACCTACGCAGCGTTAATAGTACCAGAAGTTGACCCGCTTTATAATGATGTGCTTGCCTTGTGCGATACGGTCATTAAAACCTGCACAGAAATACAGGCTTATGATTGGGACGGCGTAGAGGCTCGTCTTGGCCGCATGATAGCGAAACTCGCTGCGCTGAAGAAAGTGAGTGAAAAGCCGATTGGCAAGATTTGTACTGAAGTACAGATTGTGATTGACTTTATGATTGGAAAGGAGTAAAAGGAAACATTTCTTTGAATAAAAACAAAATAAAATGGCAGACTTTTCAGCAGCGCAACCGTATATTATTGCAAATGAGGGTGGTTATTGCGACACAAAAGGAGATACCGGGGGCATGACTTACAGAGGTATATCCCGCATTAATTACCCTAATTGGGGTGGATGGGCTATTATTGACCAACATCAACCATTACAATATAATGAGGTGATTGCCGATGATACGCTAAATAGCATGGTTAACCAATTCTATAAAAAGCAATTTTGGGACGGATTACTCGGAGATGGCATAGATAGTCAGGAAGTGGCAACCTATCTATATGACTTTTACGTTAATGCCATGCACAATGCCGTTAAATGCGTTCAGCGAATAATCGGAGTAACAGCCGATGGTATGTTCGGAAATGCCAGCCTTGCGGCTTTAAATTCATATACTGGCGATTTGCTTGGTGCGCTTCATGCTGCTCGATGCGATTATTACAATGAGATTGCGCAAAATGGATTTGCAAAGTTCTTGACGGGATGGACGAACCGGGCAAATGGGTTATATGATAAATTGGCATAAACGATAAACCAAATAATAAAACCCATCATAACTGATGGGTTTTTACTTAATCTTACACCACTAAACTTAATTAGCTGGATTTGTAGTTAATGTTTACGTTACTTTTATTTCAATGTTATAAATTCTTTTCATCAGCTTGGCTTTCTTCTTAAATGTTGCGGATAGTATGAATTTACCCGTCTTCTTATCGAACGGCTTTACATCTTCCACGAAGAGATTACCGTCACAGATGTAGGTAAAATCCGCCAGGTACTTCATGCTGTATTTGCCACCCTCATTAAGCTCATAATCCACCTGAGTTTGCAAATCAGATATAATTCCAACATTCTGCAGCATCTTCAACTGCTCATATCGTTTCACTTCTTTGAGGCTATCGAATAACACCCCGTCAATTCTGACAGTCTTAGCCCTATACTTGCTCATTTTGAGATTATCTGCACCGGGCGGCATAGTATCCTTATACCCACGTATTTTACCCTCTTGCGTCAGTTTCTTTATGTCGGATATGGTGAAGGTCATTTGGTTGATTAAAGAATAAGTGATTTAGTTAATTAGTTACTGCTATGCCGACTTCTATGAGTGATGGAATTTACCCTATCTGCTTCCGCAGCCATCATAGCACCAACAATCACAACCCTTTTATTATAGCTTTTTGCTAACATCTTATGTGTTAATGCGCTTTGTCTCCATGATTCAGGGAAATCCATTACAGACGGATGTTGTTGTAAAAGATGCAATGGCTAAATTTCTTGCCGATTTAGATATTGATAGATTTTCTTTTTCTAAACTCGTTGGTTGTTGGCTATTTAGGTCTTCTTTTAGAATTCGTATTTTCATTTGTAGTGCGTAATGATAAATAAATACCTATTAGCATTGTTAACGCCATAATTGATGTTCCAATGACAACAATAATAAAATGCATTTTGCGGTAATTTAAAAGTTACATAACTTTACTATTACCGCTGCAAAGCAGTTGATTAATCCGCTAAGATTATTTAAAAATATTTGAAACCGACTATTTGCAGTAGTCGGTTTCAAATATTATAAAGATAAGAATTACTTTGCTATCAAGGTATTGTAATTCAATTTCACACCTTCTGTTTGTACTAACGCCATATCAAAACGCACCTTGTCTGTTATCTTCCGGCTGTTATACCTAAATCCTAACTCATTGCAATACGCCTGCATGTGCTTTGGAGTGATTGAATGATATGTACCCACCACCATACGATCAAACATGCTGAATGCGCCCTCTATGGTGTTTGTGTGTATGATAGCCTCTTTCACATACTCATTCTTGCTATGGTCAACAGTACCATGATAAAGGAACTCTTTACCAATAACCCTAAGTGTTCCGGCGGTATCGGTCATTAAAAGGCTGTTAGTATCAACGTGCTTTTTAACTATTGCACCTTCTGTTTCGTTTGCATCTATCACATCAAAGCGTATGTTACCGTTACGCTCTATCATGCCCGCTACGTGGGTTTTGTTATCCCATGAGCCACGTTTACGGTCGAATATCTCTTTACGTTTCTTATTGCTCATGTTCTTAACCTTGCCGCCTACAATGGTTGTATCAGCCTCAACAATATTGCCACCACCACCTAATTGACCTTCGTTGTTATCGGTAAATGCAGAACGCAAGCGATGTAACATAAACCATGCAGTCTTTTGAGTTACACCCAAATCCCTTGCCAGTTGATGCGAACTAATGCCCTTCTTATGCGATGCGAAAATGTAAGTAGCGATAAACCATTTGCGAAGTGATATAGGCGAACCCTCAAACATAGTGCCGAGTGTTACTGTGAACCTTTGTTTGCAAGACTTGCATTTGTACATCCCCCTAAATTCACCCTTCACATTCAGTTTGTAATGGTTTGCATCTACAAGGCCGCAATGTGGGCATACTGAAGTACCGTTCCAACGCTTCATTTCAAGGTATTCACGACATGCGCTATCGGTTGGCAAAGCAGTCAGCATCGAGGCGAAAGAGTTAAATTGTGTTGTCATTGTTTCTAATTGTTACACAAATATCACCCTTTAATTTGGTGCAACCAAGTAATTCAAAATATATTTATTAGAATATTTGTTTGTACATTGTAGTATATCGTTACCAAAGTTATTCACAAAAAATATTTTTCCTTGTCCGCCGAAGCTTTTTTGCGAAGGAGGAACTTAGGGTGGGCATCAACTTATCCGTCCTGTTTACGACTCACGACTTATGACTAATCCCCCTTTAAATCACCCTCTGTTTTAACGTTAGCATGGTTTTTGATTATCTTTTTATTAACAGCAATTAAGCTACATTTGTTTTGGATTTATTAAGTAAATATTATGTTGAGATTCATGAAGAATAAAATTTTGATACCGCTGTTGATCGTAGGAGTTTTAGCGGCTTTCTTTTCGTTCAAATACAGCCGTGCAAACGGAAGAACATCAGAAGAAAAAAGAATACTGGTTGTAGATGCAGTAATGAAAACAATTAATGCAGGTCATTATTCACCGAAGGCTTTGGATGATACTTTCTCTGCCCGCGTTTATCACAAACTGGTCACCGAATTTGATTTTGATAAACTCTATTTCACACAGCAGGATATCAACAAGCTGAAGACATATGAGTTTAAGATCGATGATGAGATCAACAACCACTCCATAGAGTTTTTTGATACACTGGACGCTATCTACCTGCGTCGTTCGGTACAAGCTGAAAAGTACTATACCGATATCCTTGCCAAACCTTTTACGTTTACCGACCATGAGGAACTGGAACTGACACAGGATAAAGTCCCTTATGCGGCCGATGAAAAAGCACTTGCCGACAGGTGGCGCCAGTACCTCAAGTACAGGGTACTTGCCAAATATGTGGAACTGAAAGATGACCAGGATAAGAGCAAGAAAAATTTTGATACTGCAAAATCCGTAGCCGGTCTTTCCAAGGCGCAAAAGGATTCTGTGAAAGCTTCGTTTAAAACGGATGTTGAGCTCGAAGCAAAATCGCGTGAAGATATTAAGAAGAGTTACCAGCGTTATTTTACCCGTATGAAAAAATGGAAGGATGACGATCGTTTCACTGCCTTTGTAAACGCAATTGCTGAAACGGAAGATCCCCATACTTCTTACTTCCCGCCCGATGATAAAAAAGACTTTGATGTATCTATGAGCGGTAGCTTTGTAGGCATTGGCGCCAAGCTAAGCCCTGAAAATGACAAGGTAACAGTGTCTTCCATTATTGTTGGTAGTCCGTCATGGAAACAGGGAGAATTAAAAGCCGGTGATGAGATAACAAAGGTTGCACAAGGCGCCGAGCCACCGGTTGATATTGCCGGGTACGACCTTAACGATGTTATAAAACTGATACGCGGGCCTAAAGGCACAGAAGTGCGTCTTACGGTAAAAAGAACAGATGGCTCTGTAAAGGTTATACCGATAATGAGGGGCGTGATAGAAATAGAAGAAACCTTCGCTAAATCAGCGATCATAAAGAGCAAGGATGGCCCGGTAGGCTATATATACCTGCCTGAATTTTATGCCGATTTCAACCATACCAGCGGACGTACCTGCTCTGCCGATGTGGCCGCAGAAGTGAAGAAACTTAAAGAAGCAGGCGTGACCGGTATTATCCTCGACCTCCGCAACAATGGTGGTGGGTCACTTGGTGATGTGGTGGACATGGCAGGCATATTTGTTGGCAAAGGTCCTGTGGTACAGGTTAAAGGCAGTCATTCTTCACCATCAGTGTTGCGTGCCCAGCCTTCAGACAGTGCCCTGTATACCGGGCCACTCGCAATTATGGTAAATGAGAACAGCGCATCCGCTTCAGAAATACTCGCCGCTGCACTCCAGGATTATCATCGCGCAGTGATCGTTGGCTCCATGACCTATGGTAAAGGTACCGTACAGAAAATGGTAGACCTCGACCAGATGATAGACCCGATGACAAGGTTACAAATGCTTAATGATACCACCGGCGCACAGGCCACTTCCATAGGCGCATTAAAACTTACCATGGAAAAATTCTACCGTATCAATGGCGGATCAACACAACTGAAAGGCGTAACCCCTGATATTGCAATACCCGATGGTGATGATGCATATGATGATGAGGACCTCGGCGAGCGCCATAACAAAGCAGCTTTACCCTGGGATGAAATACCCGCAGCAAGCTACAAGGCCACCAATAGCGTTGGCAATGTAAAGCAGTTGGCAACGCTCAGCGAAAGCCGTATTGCTGCCAACCCTACGTTCAAACTGATACAGGACAATTCCGAGATCGTAAAAGAAAAGAGAGAAGACAACAAGGTATCGCTCAATGAGGCAGAATTCAGGAAAGAGCAGGAAGAGATAAATGCCACTTCTAAAAAGATTGAAGACCTACAGAAAAAAGCAGTGGTACTCGAAATGACCAATCCACCCGCCGATTTGAACAAGATCAATGAGGACAGCACTTCTATTACCAAGAACAAAGATTGGCTGAAGAACCTCAGCAAGGATATCTACATATCTGAAACTGTGAACATTATCAACGATATCCCGAAATCAACAATGAAGGTGAACTTAGGTACAGGAATGAAGTAATCCCCAGCTACACGTTTTTTATAGATTTTCATAATAAATAGCGCTCCATCCGGGGCGCTACCTTTTTTTATCGGCCTGAATATAGAAAATTAGCACTTTGCATTTATTTTATTTATATTTGGAATATAAACACAGTAATTATGCAACTGAAAATTACACATCTCAAAAACAAATTAGCGGCATTTATCGTTTTGTCTTTCGCTACTGTTATTGCGTTAAGCAACGCTGCCGGCCCAATAGCTGCAGGCCACGGCGGCCGCACTGGCGCTTCTTTTGATACCAGTTCATGCGGCAGCTGCCATACCGGCGGCACAGCTTTGGCAACCGTAAGTATACAACTGCTGAGTGGCACTACACCGGTAACGGAATATATTGCGGGGGCCAGCTATACATTAAAACTACGGGTCACCAGCGCGGGGATTTCTACGTTGGGCTACTACTATGGCGTGCAAACCGTTTGTATACAATCAAGCACCAATAATGACATAAATGACTGGGGTACTATCCCCGGTGTAGCTCATAGCGCTACATGGAACAGCCGCACTTACATAGAGCAATCTGCTACACTGCACTCAACCGCTACTCCGTTTTTGTCTATCCCGTGGACTGCTCCTGCAAGTGGCACCGGGGATGTGATCTTTTATGCCGGTGGCTGCATAGTAAATAATAATACTTTACCGACCGGAGACGTTGGTGCCACATCCAGCTTAACAGTGACAGAAGCATCAGGTTGTGTCCCCGCTACCCTTAGTGCTACCCCCTCTGATGTAACCTGCAACGGCTATGGCGATGGTTCAATAAACCTAACTGCTACAGGTGGCACAGGCGCCATAGGCTATTCATGGACAGGCCCCGGTGGCTATTCTGCTACTACTGAAAATATTTCCGGCTTATCCGGTGGTGTGTATACTGTAGTCGTTACTTCTGTAGGTGGGTGCACAGCTACCACTACAGCTACTGTAAACGAACCTGCGGCATTAAATGCGGTTATTACCTCTAATTCACCTGTATGTCCCGGCGGCACACTTACTTTCACAACTACTGTAACCGGCGGCACGGGCGGTTCAGGTTCTTATGCTTATACATGGGACGGACCAAACAGTTTTACTTCCGGTATCCCTGAGCCTTCCGTAACGGGCTTTTCATATCTCGATAGCGGGGTGTATACATTCAGCGTCCTCGATATTCTCAGTTGTAGTTTCACTACAACTATTGATGTAGCATTAGCCCCGGCACCGGTTTTTTCTCTAGGTGCTGATACCACTATATGCAGTGTAAGCGGTTCATTGATTATCGGAACAACAATAAGCGGTGATACTTATTTATGGAGCACCACTGCCACTTCTTCTACCATTACCGTCACAGATACCGGCTATTATTCAGAAACTATAACCAATACCTATGGCTGCAGTACCAGTGATACGGTACATATAGGCTTCAGAACTTGTGATACCACTACGTCTGTTATGCCGCTTGCTATTAGTGACATCACAGCTCTATACCCTAACCCGGCCAGCGACCTGGTAAGTATTCATAATGAAGGTAACAATAACTTACAGCATATCAGTGTCTATAACGCCTACGGCTTTAAGCTATACGAGAGGCATTTCGACACCGGTACCACAACACATGAAATAGACCTCAGCCGTTTTGCAGCAGGTGTTTATTCGGTGCAGATAGAAAGCGCGGGTAGTACGGTTACTAAAAAGTTAGTAATAACACGGTAGATGAAATAGCTTAACTGGTCCCGATAGGTGTGCCTAATGTTGCATTGGCGGATATGATCTCGTATACCTTCATGTTCACATCCCTTTTTAATGCGATGAGCGTTACATCATCTGGCAAGGGGTGCGGCAGTTGGTAGGCTACTACCAGTTGGAAGGTTTCTTTATCAAAGGTTTCGATGTTGATATCAACCGGCTGCGACACAAGCGGAATACTGCTGACAGCTTCTTTTAGTTTGGCGACAAGCTGCGTTAGTTGTTCATGGCTGATGCCGTACTTTACATTCACTGCAACCTTCATACCCCTGTTATCTCGGGTAGAAAGATTGATAAGGTTCTGGCTTACGAGATTTTGATTGGGGATGATATATGCCGACCCATCTGCGTTGCGCAGGCGTGTACTGCGAAAACCGATCCGCTCCACCACTCCTTCGATGTCTCCTAATCTTATCGTCTCCCCCGTTTGAAACGGCTTGTCAGAAAGGATGGTAAAGGCGGCAAAGAAATTCTCCACGGTTTCCTTTCCTGCCAGCGCTATTGCTACGCCGCCTATGCCAAGCCCTGTTATCAGTGCCGGCACATTCACATGAAACACGCTGCCCAGTATCCAGAATACGCTCAGTGTCCAGATGATCAGCTTGGTCATCTCCTTCACAAGTGGCAGCAATTGCAGGCGGGCGTGGTTCTTCTCTAACTGGGCCTTACCTATGCGCAGGTAGTATATGAAGTCCACAAAGCGGGTTACCACTTTTGCGAAGAAAAGGATAAAAAAGAAATAAAACACATGGTCTACAAGGTCACCGAAACGGATGTTTATCTTCTCACTCGTACCTATGGTATGATGAATGGCAATCCTGTCCAGCAAGCTATCCAGTTGGTTTATCGCTACAAAATAAAGAATGATTTGCAGCAACCGTTCTATTGGTTTGAACAGCATATCGCGAATAGCATTTTTGTGCTGCATATAGCTGAACCTTGCAGCCAGGCTGCTGCTGATTCGGGTAAGCAAAGCGGCTACCGGTCCCTTTAGCAGCAATGTAGCCGCTATGATACCCACGCACCAGAAATAGTTGGATACCTTTTCGCCAAGATATACCCGGTCGAAAAAACTCCAGTCAATATCTAACAGTAAATGGGCCATTCACACTGGATTATGATGATATTTATACGGCAACGTTAAACTCACGTAAAGCATCATTCAGGCTGGTTTTCAGGTCTGTTGATGGCTTCCGGGTCCCGATAATAAGGGCGCAGTTCACCTGGTACCCCCCGGCAGGAAAACTCTTTGTATAGCTACCCGGTATCACCACGCTCCGTGCAGGGATACGGCCTTTATATTCCACCGGCTCGGCGCCGCTAACATCTATTATCTTGGTAGATTGTGTGAGTACCACATTGGCACCCAGCACTGCTTCTTTCTCTACGATCACACCTTCCACCACTATGCACCTTGAACCGATAAAGCATCCGTCTTCGATAATAACCGGCGCTGCCTGCAACGGCTCCAGCACACCACCTATTCCTACCCCACCGCTCAGGTGCACACCCTTACCTATTTGCGCACATGAGCCAACGGTTGCCCAGGTATCCACCATAGTGCCTTCATCCACGTACGCGCCTATATTCACATAAGACGGCATCAACACCACATTGCGGCCAATATATGCTCCATAACGGGCCACAGCATGTGGTACTGCCCGCACTCCTAAGCCCGCGTAGTCCTTTTTCAAGAGCATCTTATCATAAAACTCAAATGGCTCTATACTCCATGTCTGCATCGGTTGTATCCCGAAATAAAGCAGGATCGCTTTCTTCACCCATTCCTGAACCTCCCAACCGCCAGACTTTGGTATTGCTACCCGCAGCCTCCCCTTATCCACCTCCTCTATTACCGCCCTGATTACACCGCTGTATTTCTCATCCTTTAGCAGTTCCCTGTTTGTATATGCTGCTTCAACTTGTTGTTGCCATTCCTGGTTCATAAAATTATTAGGTGGGCTATGGAATTACCTTGCGGTAAAATTAGCAAATCGCAGGGAAACCGGCTCGCTGCTTTATGCCCTTTTTAACTTTAAACTTGCACTTATAGCCACATTCCATTAGCAAAAGCCAGTTTTTTTTGCTTTATTCGCAGATAATTTAGGTTCATTGTCTACAGGGAAGATAATAGTCATTACGGCACCGTCGGGGTCAGGTAAAACAACATTGGTAAAACGCCTGTTGGATTCCTGTCCACACCTTGCATTTTCCATATCGGCCTGCACCCGCAAACCGAGGCATGGAGAACAGCATGGCAAAGACTATTATTTTTATGAAGAAGATGCGTTTAAAGAATTGATAGAAAAAGATGCCTTTGTGGAATGGGAGATGGTGTATACAGGCAAGTATTACGGCACGCTGAAGAATGAACTGCAACGTATATGGGATGCAGGGAAATCACCACTTGTGGATATAGATGTGCAGGGTGCATTGGCAATACGTGATAAATATCCGGATATATGTAAAACGATCTTTATAGAAGCCCCATCACTGCATGTGTTGCGGGAAAGATTGCGGGCAAGAGGTACGGAAACAGAACACAGCCTGGAAGAAAGAGTGAGCAAGGCTAAACTGGAGCTTACTTTCGCCCCCCGCTTCGATCATATAATAATTAATGAACACCTGGACAAAGCAACAGAGGAATTAATAGACGTTGTAGAAAAATTCACGGGATGTTAAGTTTCGTCATTCAATAATGGTATCTTTCAAAACCATAAATAATTATTTTTGGGTATTATATTACAGTCATGGCAAAAAAAAGGAAACCACAACCTTCGCAATCAGTTACACAGGAGCAACCTGTAGTTGAAGCGCAAGTTTCAAATGCGCCCTCCCCAACTTCAAATACACAATCCTGGTCTTTTAATGATTTTAAAGTGCAGGCGGTTATCGTTGCGCTTTTAGCTATAGTGTTCTATTTCAACAGCTTTCGCAACGAATTTGCACACGATGACGGAATTGTGATCGTGAAGAACGAATACGTGCTTGAAGGTTTTTCAGGTATTTACGGCATTTTCACCAAGGATGCCTATGATAGCTATTACAGACAACTGAATACAACCAACCAGTTAGGCGGTGGCCGTTATCGTCCGTTATCTATTGTCACCTTCGCTATAGAGCAGCAGTTTTTAGGAGCAGTATCAAAAGACAGGGTGGACAGCGTTTTGAAGCAAAACATATCATATGGTGTCACCGGCCCCGACCAGCAAAGGCTGGTACATATCATGCATATCAGGCATGTAGTGAATGTGCTCATTTATGCGCTTTCTGTTGTGATATTGCTGTATTTCCTGAGGTATATAGTTTTTAAAAACAGTCCGATGATGGCACTGATCGCTGCCGTTATTTTCACCATTCACCCTATACATACTGAGGTAGTGGCGAATGTAAAAAGCCGGGATGAGATCATGTCGTTGCTATTTATGTGCCTCACGTTTATTTTCGCTTTCAAATATGAGGAGGAAAAAAAGATCGGGATGCTGGTTGCCGGTTTGGTCAGTTTCCTGTGCGCATTCCTTTCAAAAGAATATGCGATTACAATAATCCCATTGCTCCCATTGGCCTTTATGATCTTCAGGGGCTATTCTGTACCCAAAAGCATCACAGCTATTTTCCCTTACCTCGTCATCGTACCTATTTACCTTGGATTAAGGATAAATGTGCTGGCGCCGCCTGTGGAGAGCATGGATGTAGACAGTTCTACGGCTACTTTATTGAGCCTGTTTCCGAAACTCAGCGCTGTTGCCGCATTGATCGCATTGTACTTTTATATACGCCCGGCTAAGAAACCAGCTACGGACGGTGCAACGTTGGAAAAGAACATCCTGATATTCCTGCCGTACTTCTTTTTTATTGGCCTTTACTTATATCAAAGGTTGCTGGCTGTACCACCTGTAACGGAAAGCTCGGCCAAGGAAGTATTGAATAACCCTTACCTGTTTGCGGATCACACACAGAAGATAGCTACTGAAATAGCGACATCGCTAAATTATCTGAAGCTCCTTCTATTCCCATACCCGTTATCCGCCGACTATTCATACAACACAATACCATATGTAGATTTCGGCAACTTAAAAGTATGGCTATCCATTGTGGTGCATGTCGGACTTATTGCACTTATGTGGATATACTTTATGCGGATATTAAAAGCAAACTCAGATACAAAAACACTGAGAACCCCGGCGGAGAAAGAATCGCTGGCAACCGCGGGCATTTTCCTGTTTGCTATCTCTTTTTATATCCTGCACCTGCTGCTTGTATGTAATATCGTATTCGACATCGGAGCTACCATGGGTGAACGTCTTATCTATCATTCTTCTGTAGGCTTTGCGATCGGGGTGGCGTGGCTGCTTGTGAAAGGAATGGAAAAGATACACAACCAGGCAGTGGCAAAAGCAAGTCTTACCGGCGTTATGACCGTAATTATTGTGCTATGTGCAATGCAAACAATAGCGAGGAACAAGGCATGGAAAAATGATGCTACCTTGTTTTCCACAGATCTCAAAACAGTGCCTAACAGTGTATTGGTAAATGCCAACGTAGCTGCATCGTACATAACACTGGCCGACTATCAGAAAACGGATACTGCCCGCAGAAAATACCAG
>CAIJNJ010000275.1 GCA_903821975.1 uncultured Bacteroidota bacterium | reverse complement strand
TGCCTCCCGTAGGAGTCGGGCCCGTGTCTCAGTGCCCGTGTGGCTGGTCGTGCTCTCACACCAGCTACCCATCGTCGCCTTGGTAGGCCGTTACCCTACCAACTAGCTAATGGGACGCACAGCCATCTCGATCCAATAAATTTTTAATATTCAAGTGATGCCACTCATATATCTTATGGGGAGTTAATCCGGATTTCTCCGGGCTATGCCCCAGATCAAGGTAGGTTCTGTACGTGTTCCGCACCCGTTTGCCGGTCGCCGGCAGGTATTGCTACCCCCGCTGCCCCTCGACTTGCATGTGTTAAGCCTGCCGCTAGCGTTCATCCTGAGCCAGGATCAAACTCTCCATTGTAAATGAATTGTTCGAAACTGACTGATGTTCTCATTGTAAATTGACCCTCCTTCGCTCTTACGAGCTATGGCGGGCAATGTCGGAAATCAATCGTTTCATGTTTTAATTATGTCGCTGACTTTCCCTGTTGTAACGAACTTCATCGTTACTTGCTTTTGCTTTTTGTTTTCCCAATCTTTCAAAGAACTTGTCCGATTAGCTGATTAGCAAATGTGCTGATTAGCTGATGAACTGTGTGATACCAGTGGGGTTGAACCACTACCGCGGCCTTTAACCGCTTACCTTTTCTATTACTTTATTAAGAACTTTTTGTTACTTTTTTCTTACCCCTCTGTTTCTAACGGAGTGCGAAGGTAAGGAGTTGAAACCGAACTGCAAAATTGTTTTTGAAAAATACTTTTCCACATCAACAACTCCACCAAAACCACCGCACTTTTTTAAGAACTTCAAACCCCAACTTTTTCTTTTTGGGAGCGCAAAGATAGATAGGATTTGCAGACCACCAAATTGATTTTCAATTATTTCTGAACTTTTTTAGCTTTTCAGCCGCAACCGCTCATACTGGTAGGGCCTGCAAAGATACGCCAATAGCCGGAATAAGCAAATCTTTTATCATGATTTTGATCAGGAAATTTCCCGGGGATAGAACACGCTACTTTCGCGCTTCCAGTGCATATACCATCGGTATCTTCCCCTCCAGGCCCTTTATCTGGAATTTTCCGGGGCTTATTTCTATTGTGTTCCTGAAGCAATTGAATGGAGAAGTATCAAATTCCCTGAAAGAAGTAATACTGAGCCCGGCATCAATAAGGCCTTGCATCACCGATGAAAGATCATGGTTCCACCCTATCTCTGTCATTTCTATCGCCGCATTACGATCTGCATACGTCCCGCTGAGGGTTTCTATTATAGCCTCTTTATTAAAATAAGAATACTGAATAGCGCTAAAGTCGTTATTGAACATCCAGACAACTGGGTGAAATTCAACCAGGATCAGCCTGCCACCGGGTTTTACATACCATGCCGCAACCTCAGCCCACCTTTTCATATCCGGCAGCCAGCCCAGTACACCATACGAGGTATATACAATATCAAACTGTTCATCCAGTTTTTCGGGAAGTGTATAGATATCCGTGCAGATGAATTTTGCAGATAATCCCAATTGCTCATTCAACTCTCCTGCTTTTTTGATCGCCTCGCCCGAAAAATCAACACCGGTAACATCCGCACCCATCCTGGCCAGTGACAATGTATCCTGCCCGAAATGACATTGCAGGTGCAATACCTTCTTGCCTGTCACATCGCCTAAAAGGCCCAGTTCTATACCTTTCAGTGATGTAGCTCCTTGCAGGAACTCATCCATTTTATAAAATGCAGCGCCTACATGATGATTGGTCTTTTCATCCCACAGTGCCTTATTTACTTCTATATAGTTATCAGGGGCGTTCATATTGAAACCTAATGTTCAAAAATAAAAATGACAATGGTATACTTCCCTACTTCCTTGCTGTAAGTAACTTCCATGGATATGTGTGCAGGCGGGTTAATAGGCCTTGCAACAGCTGGATCATCTTTTTCCTCAAGCATAAAAATGAGCTTCTTATACTCGCCTAACCCGGCATAGAAATTATCACCGGTGGAAAGTGCGTACCCATGCGGTAAAAGGCAGCCGCTCAGCTGGCTTTTGTATTTTTCATATACCGCCTTGATCTCCGTGATAAACGGTGTCTGGAAAACTGCACCTTCATAATACAAGCCCATGGCGGCTACAAAGCGGGAGCCGATGGTGCCCGGCACTTTGATACTGCAATCCCACATAGTGGCATTGTTATTGGCCTGCAAGGTCTTGCCGCGCACGTTCCTGAATTTATTAGGCGCGTCCCTGAGTATCGTATTTACAGCATTGCAAAAATCGTCTGTTTGCGCAGATACGTTGGAATAAATGAACCCGGCAATTATCGTAAATAAAAGAACGCGCTTAATGATCATATTGCAAATTAAGCCAAAAGTTAAACCGATACTGAAAAAATTTGCGCTAATACAGATAGCGTTAAAATAGGGTTAAAACGGCATATGTGTCTGTAAATCAAGAATACATCATTATCTTCGCAGCTCTGGAAAATTTAGTTTTTTAATAAAAAAATAAGGCGATGAAGAAAATGATCGTGTGCCTATGTGCCTATATTATTGTTGCATGCTCTTACAAAGTAGTATCTGCCGGCGAAGGGGTTTCATTGACTGATGAAACGCATGTTGAAAGCTACATTTCCGGCCTTTATAAGCAGATAGATTTCGCACAGTTTGCCCCCCTCCCTTACGAGATATTCAGCAAAGCCTACCATGGCTATATAAACCTCTTGCATGCGGGAAAACTAAATAAAGAAAAGGCCATTATCACCATCTGCGACTTCAGCCTGCCTTCTACTGCAAACAGGCTATGGATCATAGACCTCATTAAAAAGAAAGTTTTGTTTAATACTTACGTGGCGCACGGACAGGGCTCAGGCGATGATATTGCCACTTCTTTTTCCAATGTGGAGAATTCACACAAAAGCAGCCTCGGTTTTTATGTAACAGGCGACACCTATGATGGTGAGCATGGCACATCACTGCGCCTTGCAGGCATGGACCAGGGTTTCAATGATGCAGCGTTCGATAGGGGAATAGTAGTACATGGCGCCGAATATGTTTGCAGCAAATTCATTGCGGGCAACCAACGCATTGGCCGTAGCTGGGGCTGCCCTGCTGTGCCTTCTGCCTTATCACTGCCAATTATCAATACCATTAAAGAAGGTACATGCATGTTTATCTACTACCCCGACAACAAATACCTTGCCTCTGCTTATTGGCTGAATAAAAAAGTGGATTACTTGCCGGAGAACAATGTGTATGCAGATGCATTACCGCAGGAAATTACTAAGCCGAGAACCAAGATCATTCAATACATCACCAATGGCAAGATAGACAGCGTAAAAACGGTCTCGTTAGTTCAATAAATATCTCTGCTAAACATTTCCCTTATCGTTCTTTCCAGTTCGTTTCCGGATTTTTAAATGTCGAAAGTACTGTTTGCACAATAACAGTGTGTGTTTCTTCTTTTATCACGTAATGGATGGCGTATGGAAAGCGGTTAAGAAGCGCAAACCTTACATTCAGATACCTGACAGCTCTTGTAAATGGATTTAGAGTAAGTAACTGAATTTGTTTCTCAAATTGGATCATAAACTCAATGCCAAGACTCGTCCTTTGCACATTATAGTATTGAATGGCCTGTTGTAACTCATCAATTGCTTCAATAGAAAATTGAACAGACCAGGCGGGCATTACTCAAATTTTAAACGTTTACGCACATCTTCCCATGAAACGAGTTCATGCGGATTTTTATCGTAATATTCGATTCTCTTTTTCACTTCATCCATTTGCCATTGAGGAATATCAATATCGTCCTCTTTGTCGCTGATCAATTCCACAGCATCCATTTTTTCCAGATCTTCAATTAGCGCCGCCGCATATTCCTTCTTTATCCGAACATGATATGTTGT
>CAIJNJ010000274.1 GCA_903821975.1 uncultured Bacteroidota bacterium | reverse complement strand
GTGCCACAATAGACCAATAGATATCAAAAGCAAGGGGTGATTGATAAATAAAACGGCGTGGACCCAATGCTCACTACCTTCACAATGGTGTTTATGAACGAACTCATCTTTTTCTACAAGCAATATTTTGTCAGTATAGCGTGTATTTTGTTTCACATAGTCTGCGACTGCATGAAAGATTATTTTTCTAAGCCATCCTTCAAAAGAACCCTGGAAATTGTACTGCTTTACTTTCTGGAATGCCCTTAAAAAGCCATTGTTCATTATCTCTTCTGCCTGCATCTCCTGGTCTATATATCTCCGTACCAAAGCCATCATTTTCGGATAAAATAGCCGGTATAACTTCTCCTGCGAGCCTCGCTCGTTGCGTATGCAACCCTGAATGAGTTGTTCTAACTCACTTGCATGGCCCGAAAGTGTATATGCCAAAGCTATGGACAAGTATGATGGTTATTAATACTTCAACAATATAATAGACTGTAATAAACTTGAAATGGTTGGGTTCTCCGACCATAAAGCGCATTAAATTTACGGATTTCTATGCAATATATGCATAAAGCAATCAATAAATATTTAATATATGCTAAAAAACATTAAATATTTATTTTTTCGACGTATATATAGCAATATAAGCCTGGCCGGGTGGGATAGTGCCAAGCATGCGCATAGAATCGGCGGTGAGCTGGGTTATTTTAAGAACAGTTGATGAATCCATCTTCCCACCGATATAGCTGCTGTATAAGGTTGACGATAAAACGGTCCATTGCGGTTCATAATCTTCTACATACCAGTGAAAAGAAATATTTGTTGGCTGGCTTGTATCGCAGAGGATGCCGTAATAATGATTGCCTGTACTGTCTTTACTGAATGTCAGTTCCTCGGAGAGGTCGCAGGCTGCATGTCTATTGACGTTATTAACAAGCTCATATTTCAGATACCATGTATGGCTTTCCAGCATCTGGGCCGTTGTAAGCTGCGGCTTTGATTTAGTACAACTTGCTACAGATGCAATGGTTATTGCAGCAATACCAATAAGGACTAAATACTTCATACGCATGTTTTGGCATGTAAGTTAATAAATATTTGCGATTTGAGCGTCATTTAATATGGGGGTATGTTTCTAAACCCGCGATGGTCAATGTTTATCGCATTTCAATATCAGTTTATGCAGTTTATCTGTTTCCTGTTTTGTGGGTATAACTTTGGTCAACGCGCGTTCATAATATTGTTTGGCCAATGATTTATTGCCATGTTTGTATTCATAATTGCCGGCTAACTGCCAGGTATAGAAATATTCGGGATTAGAAGCAAGCAGTTTTGTAATATCCACGTCTTTGCCATCCGATATCTGCTGCTTCATTTCGCGATAGAGTGTGAACTGTGCGAATTCCGGAGTTTTCAAAAAAGGATCCGGGCCAATGTTCAGGCTGCTGTCATAAACCTCGGTATTGCTTACGAGGCCTTTCATGCTGAATACCTTGTTAAGATCATATGCAACATACTGCCCGAGTTGCCATGGCGCTGTAGATATCCAAACCAATCGTTTTTGCGGTTCGAAAACGACAGAGTGATGTGCAATGAACTGGTTTATGGCTTTTTCATTCCCTACACCAATATTGCTGCCATGAAGGCCGAACCTGTCCCGGAGTATATCAACAGTTTTTTGTACAGTATTTTTTTCGTCAGCTTGCAATAGTTCATTCAGCCGCTCGTAACGGTAGGTAGATGCGCTTTCTTTTATTTGTTGTTCATTAGATGCTAGCTTACCTAACTTGGTTCCCTGGAAATGGTTAGTGCAGGTGATGAAATTATCATTGGGTGCATAGATGTCCATGCTGTCCGGTGTTTTTTCAATGACTACGGCACGGTTATCAGCAGCGGAGCCAATGAGGAACGATTCTGAGACAAACATTTTTCTTCTCTTTGCTATTGTCCATGCTTCATCGATATTTTTTGCGTATTGCAGTATTTCGCGCGCCACTAATGATACTGGTGTTGCAGCGCCTGAAGGTATACTGCTTTTATCTGCATTGATAGTAACGGTAAGCCCGTTTTCGTTCATGCCGGAAACCACCCCGGTGAACCCTGCCCAGGTAACCATCATAAAGCGGTAGCCGGAATCGGGATGATAGAAAGCAACAATTTTATCCTCGGCGAATTTATCGCCCACATAGAAATCGAAGTTGCGGCCAAGGATTAGCGTGCTATCTGCCGAGCGGTTGTTCCATGTGGCAAAAGAGGTGCAGCCAACGAGTGCCATGCTTTGCAGTGCGTGGCCTATATCATGTGCTGCATGGTAGTTCATCAGCCGCTCATACTTGGTGCCGATATAACCATAATCATCTGAAGCGGAAAACGAGATACCATAGATCTCTTCTTTAAATTCTTCAGGGATATTCTTTTCAAGATTTCGGTTAAAATAGCCGATAAAGTATTTAAGGAAGTGCCGGTAAATGTTGGAAGGAACCAGTTTGCTTATCTGTTCGGTGAAATTATCTTCCTGCCGTTTTACGAGCTCCGCAGTAAGTTTGCCATAGATAACGCCTCTCGGGAAAGGGGCACCTTCTATGTACAGTTCATATAAGCCCGATTTGCTCTTGCGAAACCAGTTATTGCCAAGTGTATAGCAGTTAGTATCTAATTGTGTACGTTGTAAGTTCAGCGACCGTTCATCCGCAATTTTGGGCGGATCAATATGCGACACACTAACTACATAAATAACCAGGGCTGTGATCAAAAGCAGAAATACGCCCAGTATATACAGC
>CAIJNJ010000273.1 GCA_903821975.1 uncultured Bacteroidota bacterium | reverse complement strand
TAGCACAAAAAATAAATAAAGGGAGTAATATTCTTTTCATACCTGTCAATTCAAAAGTAAAAAGTAAAAAAATGTCTATTAATTATTGATAAAAATAGTTCGATTATTTGGGTTTTACATTGTCCTTAGTATTGCTTTTCTTTTCTTTGGGTTTGGGTTCAAAGTCAATTTCATGCTCCCAGTTTGCCCTTAACGAAAGTGTCTCTGAGTATGGTATCACCTCTTCGGGCTGTATCTTTCCGAACAAATCACCTGTATCCCATTTACCATTCCTGTTCTTGTCGACAATGATACGGAATGTATACTTAGCGGGCTTAAGACGGGATAAAGATATAAATGTATCGGTAACCGGCTTCATGTATGTGGTATCCTGGTCTGCTGTTACGAGTAGCAAGTAGCGGGTATCATAATATTTCGTGGGCAGGTGTATACGAATCTTACCATAATCTTCATCTTCCTTGGTGTGGAAGGTATAGCGCGATGGCATCAGGTCTTTACCGGCGGTATCTTTGGCAAAGCCTTTGGCGAGGCGAAGGGTATACACTTTATCTTCGGCCCATGACATAACACCATCTGATACAGGGAAAATACGGTAAGCCAGCGGATGTGCCGTGTCTGTAACAATAGACAGGTCGGTAGGTATGGTAATTCCGGCACTATCATATGAAAGTGTGATCTTATTCTTATTGACCTGGGTAGGCTGGCTGAAGACAAGGTTGGCCGGCCGGGTTATATCAAACGTTCTTCTTGTAGCGTTGGTGGTATCAACATCCAGAGAATAGCTTGCGTTGTTTATGCCCTTGTTTTTGGCTTTTGCCTTAGTGTCTTTAGCGTCCTTACCTTTCGCAAGTGTGTCTGTAGTTTTCCTGATGGCCGTATCCACCATTTCTTTGAACATCCTGAGCTGTATGGGTTTACGGACAGTATCGCCGGGCACTACCGGCACATCATTAAAAGCGATCATCTCATTATCTGCCGGGCCATCGTATATGAGATTGCCATTCAGATCTTTGAGCGCATAGATGCGAAAACTACGGCCAGGCAGGCCTTTGAACAAAAATTCGCCTTTTGAATTGGCTTTGGTAATATACTTCGGCTTATGCCTTACTACGGCACTGTCATTATCTTTTGCGCTGTATAATACTACTGATACCCCACCAGTATCAGGCAGGCCGGAGGCTGCATTTATGACCGTGCCGCTTAGCTCCAGCGAATCGAAATATGGTCCGGTGCTGAAAGTATACGTATAGCTGTGAAATGGGTTCCCCTCGTGAAGGTCCTTGATGGAATTGCCGAAAGAAAGGCGGTAGGTTGTATTTTCCTCCAGCAGTGAATCTACGATCTTAACGGTAACATGTTTGTTAAGGCCCGTTACAACTGGCTGCACAGACAGCATAGGCGATAAGGCCACCTCTTTTGATACATCAGCGACAGTTATATATTCATCAAAAATAATATCTATGCGCTTTACTTTTGTATTCAGCAGAGAATCCTGAGGATCGATCGAGACTAATTTAGGGGGAGTCGTATCCTTTTTACCACCGGTAGGAGCTGTAATATTAGCGCAGCCTGCACAAACAGATATTACAAAACATAATAAAAAACGGTAGCGAGAGATACTCATTTGCAGTCAAAAATAATCTGAAAATATGACAATACTGAACTATCAGTAATTTCAGGAGTGCATCCGTTTGAATTTTAAGGACCCGTTAAGAGTTATTCCCGCTCTTCTTTTGCGAGAAAATGAAAATATTTAGCCGGATGACCAGGATCATAGCAATGAAAAAAAGCCATCTATAATCTTTCTCAACATAACGCAACAAAATACTAAGTGCACCAAGTGATAAAAGAATGGAGATG
>CAIJNJ010000272.1 GCA_903821975.1 uncultured Bacteroidota bacterium | reverse complement strand
GAACCGCCCGGGTCATTTTCTTCCAAAAAATACTGGTGTATCAGTAGTATGTTCATGTGCCGGATTCAACCTTTATTACCGTATCAATAGTTTTATCTCCTGTACTAAAATAGCATTCCTCTGTCTTTTCTTTTTGTCCGTATAACGACGAGTACCACCCATCCCCCATATGCGCTTCTAATTTTTCGCCATTACCCTCTTTTGCAGTAATGGTTATCTTATTTTTTCGGTCCAACGGCATATGCCACAATTGCCGCATATCCATCTCTTTTGGCGCCCCGGTCACTTCGTCGTGTATCACCCAAACCGGCTCTCCTTTTTGTTTAATAACGGTGCGCATGTGCACAATATCATCTTTTACATATTTGAACGCATTTACAGCGCCTGTAAATATGTACGCTTTATCATTTCCGCTCAATTCCGCCTCCTTGCACGCAGACCAATAATACCATATAAAACGCCCGCCCTTCAACATTTGGTCATTATCGTCCAGCATCACCGTATTGTGCGATGCAGTGCCGCTAAAGTAACGCATCGTTTCAATATCCGTATTATACTTATAGCTGCCGGCGTCAAGCAAAATATTTTCTCCTTTATACCATATGTCGAGGTGCAGATTATCTGCATGAGACGGGCGGTCTTTATAGCCGCCGCATTTTATAAATGTCAGTGTTTCAGCCTCCCGGATGATATAATAGCCACCCTGTAAAAAACTATGCATGCCATCTGATACTGTCAGCGATTCTTTATATTCTTTCCCGATACCGTACCAATCAATATCCTCGAAATTTTCCGGCCCAATACTGACACCAAACAGTCCAGCTAAAGCCTGGAGCTGTGGCCTGAAATCGCGGAAATGTGTGTTGCTCAATTTAAAGAACAATGCACCATCATTTGCACCATAATTCGGTAACCAGCCATTTTCTTCAACCATGCATGTTTTCAGAAATATCAAAGATGACGAGGCTCTATTATAGACAGTATCACCAAATCTATCATTGTTTTTTTCAGACAAGGCAATGGCCCAGGTAAGTAACTGCACCACTATGCGGTGATAATTCATTGAGAACTGAAGAAAGGTACCATCAGCATATACCTGGTACGCGATCTCCTCTTCAAACCAGGCCTTACCCTTTTGCTTCCATATGTCAGCCCCCGGCATCAACGGAAAAAATAACCCTGTAAGATACAGCGCCAGCGTTTCGGTTATTGCATGATTGTTCCGCACTGCGATCCTCGAAAAATCAATGTTCTTATAAACATGGTCCATATGCCAGTATATGGCATACTGCATTTTATTAAATACCTCATCCGTAAGCATTGGTGAATTCCGGTAATAATGCAACACAAAGATCCAATTCATTACCCTCAACGACATCTCCTGGCTGCACCGGTAATTTGGTCCCATGTTCACGGGGTTGCTCTTTATCCACGACAATATATCAACAAATACGATTGCTGCCTGGTCATCATTAAAATGATAATCATACCTGATGATATCGTAGATATACGAGAACCGCGACTTCTCCCACACGAACTTAATATCGCCTGCCTCGTTTGAATAATCAGCTATCTCCGTCCAGTGCTTGTTGATATCATAAAGATACCCCGAATCCGGGTTGGTTACCCAGTCATAATCCCTTCCCAGGTCTGTAAGTATGCTGTTGAACAATAATAATTTCCCGTCCCTGATATTGTCAAATGTCTCTTTCAGTTCAGGCTTAGGATCACGCGGCAGTCTTAATGACTCCTTGTCTTTAAAAAAAAATCGAGTCTTGCTGCTCTTCCATTGTTCAAGTGTACAGTATTGCCTGTATGGCGGATTGGAAGGAAATCTTTTCTTTAATAACCCTGCTCTGCGAACGAGCTCGAACCGGGCGCGGAAACTTACGTACCGCCATCCCATGTTATTCACAAGGTTTATTATTTTACTGAGTTTCCCGGCCATTTAAATAAGATCAAAGCGTAACAATAAATTCAGAGCCTTCATTCACCTTGCTCTTTACCTCAATAGTGCCTCCCAGGGATTCCACCTGTGTTTTTGTGATATAAAGGCCCACGCCCTTACTGTCAAATCCCTGGTGAAATACCTGGTTCAGCTTGAATATCCTGTCCCCGTATCTCTGCATATCTATGCCCAGCCCG
>CAIJNJ010000271.1 GCA_903821975.1 uncultured Bacteroidota bacterium | reverse complement strand
AGCTATCAGGACAATAATAGCTTACGCCTATTGCTGCGCCAGGGCCTAACGGTGCCCATCCGCAGGCGCCGCCGCCGTAGCGCCAGCTCACCCATGCAGGTGCCCACTCATAACCCGGTACCCATACCCAACCATAATATGGGTCGTATGTCCAGCGGCCATAGTGATAACATGCCCAACCCCATGGGTCTTCTGATACCCAGGTATTACCATAATCGGTCATGACCCAATGGCCACGGCTGCCGTAAGGGCGAAAATCGCCGCCTTCGTTCGGTACCCATACATTACCATATTGGGGGTCAGCTACCCATTGGCCATAAGGTGCGAGGTTATCGTAGAATGTCTGATAAGAGACAGCAACATCCTGTGCCATAACTTTTTGACCGGCACTTAAAATAAGTAACATGCTTAGCAGTGATATACTTACCAGCCTGTTCATTGATCTTTTCATGTTCATTGTTTTTTATATTCTCTGAAATGGGTCGTGACAAAACTAACTCCAATATCCGGTCCAAAAATTACTAAAAAAACGTTAAGTACTGATATTTTCTTTTTTTACGCAATAATGGTGCCATCAAGCGAGATCACAGTCAATAAGGCAGTAATAGATATGTTTCGTTGATCAAACGACAATATTACTTATGTTAAATGTGAATTATTCATAAACTTTGTACGTCCTATATCCTGCTCATGTTATACCTTTACCTCACGTTATGAATAAAAGAATTCATTTTATTCTGCTTCCTTTACTATTTGTCCTTTTCAGCCTCATCAGCTGGGAGAATAATGCTGTATTCTTTCAACAAGGTGGTAATGAGGTCAGTATAACGCAATATTCTATTCATACAGGTGTTCCTTCCTCATTAGGAGCCACACATCATGACCGGGAAAAGCTAAAAAATGCCATTCGGGTCAAAGCGCGGCATGATGCTGCTGCAATAGAAATTTCCACTGCATCTTTTTCTGGTCTGCACGTCTTTGAGTATGAAGATCATTTGATCTATGGAGTATACCGATCTTACCGGTCCTCTGCTATTTTTTCCAGCCATGGTCTAAGAGGCCCTCCCGTTGCATAATACTATCTGCGCCAGAAGTATTATTTAACTCTTAACCGGGCTTTTGCCTGTTCCTTTTTATGTTGACATTTATTTACAGGCACTTTGCTGCCTGGGTAAGGTATTCCCTTATTATTTGCATTCCTATAGCAGGGCATGCACAAACACTGGGCCTGTATGACGCAGTGAATAAGACAATTGCAAATTATCCGCTGATACAGCAGCGGCAGGCCGAGGTATCTGCAGGCAAGGCACATGTAAATACAGTGAACGGTAACCGTTTGCCTTCTTTTGTGCTCCAGGATCAGCTGAGTGCCGGAACGAACAACTCGATAGCCGGGCCGTATTTTTCATTAGGAATGGTCCCGTCCACGCCGGGAGGTAGTCTTGCCATGACGCCCAATTATAGCCCTGTTGCGGGGAATGTCGCTATATCGTTCCTGCAGTGGGAGCTATACAATTTTGGTTACTATCGTGCCCAGAAGAAAGAAGCGCAGTCCCAACTGGCGGTGAGTGAGGCATACCTTGGCAGCGACCGGTACCTGATCACGGAGAACATAGTAGCATTATATCTTGACTGGCTGAAAAAATACAGGCTGCTGCAAATACAGCAGCAGAATATGCAGCGTGCGCAGGTGATACTT
>CAIJNJ010000270.1 GCA_903821975.1 uncultured Bacteroidota bacterium | reverse complement strand
GAATTTGAAAATTTGAAAATGCAGTGGGTAGTAACAGCCTTATAAATTTGAAAATGATCCAAGTGTATCAAAAGATAAACGTCTCTGTTATCTGGAAATGTGCAAATTTGAAAATGGTCAAGGTCAATAACAGCCGATTTCCTTTACCTGTTTAGATATTTTCTGCTGCCACTCCTGTTGTTTATCAGGGACGGTGCCGTGGCTGGTTTCGGCATCATAGACGTTTTGCTCATTATTAGATTCATCTACATATTGCTTCCTCAACTGATCGAAAAGGGCCATATAGTTATCTTTGGTAAAGGTGGCTTTTCTAAACGCCTCGGCTAGTTCGCAGGCTTTAATTGCGGTGATATCGAAATGCGCCTGTTCATGCGCCAGCAGTATAGGGTTCTTTCCGGCATCCTTAAACCATGACTCAGATTTGTTGAAATAAGGAATAAGGGTAACGTTTATTACCAGTTGCCCTTTTTCGGTTTCACCGGTGGTCGAAAATTTTATACCGCTGTAGGTAGCTGCGAGTTCTGAAACATCATTTTGCGGAGGGCCTGTAAAATCACTGATCTGCAAGAGTCTGTGTGTGCTGTAAACAATACAATCGGGCTGGTCGATGGTTTTGGATATGACCACATTTACCTTAACGGTTGAAGAAACAGGAATGTCGTTTTTATGTGCTGCCCACCAACTATCAAACTGGGCCAGGTCTTTCGCGATCGTTTTGCGGATAAACTGCTCCACGTATGCGGCGGGATCTGTGTCGGTTTCGGCGCTGCCTTTTCCGTTATAGGTCATAAGCCTTAAGCCCCCGGCATAAAAATCGATGCCTATAGTCGCATTTACAGCATGTACATTCCCTTTATTTTTTATGTCTACATCCAGCTTTGCAATATTCATAACGACAGGCTGCATGCTATTATCCTGCCTCACATTAACATCGATAAAATTTTTGATACTTGTACTTACTCCACCCTGCATAACAACCTTTTGCTTTTTACCACCATCGGTCATTGTTCCGATCGTGGAATGATCAGGCAAACTGTCTGAGACCGCAGATATATAAAACGACTTAGGTGAGAAGGCGACCAGCTCCTGCTTTAGCTGAACAGAACTGACACCTTGTGCCATGAGGCATAAAGGCATTACAAAAGTAACAATGATAAATAAACTGATCCGCAAGCTTTGTTTCATAAGTATTCAAATTTAGGAAATAGTAGGTTAAGTAAAATCCAAATCCCAAACCCCAAGTTCTCAATGTGCATACAAACTACTAACTTTATCCTTATAACCAGAAGGAAGATGCAAACAGCATATATAGTAGCCGGATACAGAACAGCAGTTGGAAAATCAAAGCGCGGCGGTTTTCGTTTTTACCGTCCTGAGGACCTGGCCGTAGATGTGATAAAGGGACTGATGGCAAGTATGCCGCAACTGGATGCCAAACTGGTAGATGATGTGATCGTAGGCAATGCTGTGCCAGAGGCAGAACAGGGATTGCAGGTGGGCCGCATTATTGCCAATAAAGCCATAGGCGAATGGGCAGCGGGTGTGACCGTAAACCGTTATTGCGGGTCGGGCCTTGAAGCAATAGCAATGGCCACAGCCAAGATACAGATGGGGCTGGCAGACTGCATCATTGCCGGCGGAACGGAGAGCATGAGTCTTGTACCTACTGCAGGCTGGCGCACTATGCCCAATTATGAATATGCAAAAGCCAATGGCGACTACTACCTAAGCATGGGGCTTACAGCAGAGCAGGTGGCCAATGATTATAAAGTATCGCGCGAAGACCAGGATGCATTTTCGCTACGCTCTCATGAGAAGGCGCTGAATGCTATAAAGCAGGGGTATTTTAAAGAAGGTATATTACCAATTAAGGTAAAAGAGGTATACCTGAATGAAAAAAATAAAAGAGCCGAGCGCGAAGTGATCGTGGATACAGATGAAGGGCCACGTGCGGATACCACACTCGCTGCACTTGCAAAGCTGCCGGCAGTTTTTGCGCAAGGCGGGTCTGTAACTGCGGGCAACTCTTCACAGACATCAGACGGGGCTGCGTTTACAATCGTGATGGGTGAAAAACTGATGAACCAACTTGGGCTAAAGCCGATAGGAAGACTGGTAAACTGTGCCAGCGCCGGTGTAGACCCGCGCATTATGGGCATAGGCCCTATAAAGGCAGTGCCTAAAGTGCTGAAACAGGCCGGGATGACTTTAAATGATATCGATCTCGTAGAGTTAAATGAGGCCTTTGCTTCCCAGTCACTTGCGGTGATACGCGAACTTGGTTTGAACCAGGATATTGTAAATATTAACGGCGGGGCTATCTCTTTAGGTCATCCGCTTGGCTGCACCGGCGCAAAGCTTACCATACAGATACTTGGCGACCTGAAACGCCTGAACAAAAAATATGGGATAGTGACCGCCTGCATAGGTGGCGGGCAAGGAATTGCGGGTATCATTGAAAGGTGCTGATCATTAAGTTAAATGGGGTAAATGGTTAATAGGTTAAAGGGTTAATAGGTTAAAAAGTTATTTAGTCTTTGAAGGGCGATAGGCTGATGAAGGTCAGTTATCGGCAAGTATGCAAATCTTAACTTTGGCTTAATATGTGCGTTATAACTTAGACAGCCATGAAGCCGGGAAAGATAAAAGCCATCATTGAAGATAAAATAAAAGAAATAAAGAAGTTGAGCAGCAAGCTCAACAACAACTTTGACAGAGATCATATCCATGAGTTTCGTGTTGCTGTAAAGTCATTCCGTTCTTTTCTGCGCCTGGTGCGCGCGGCACATAATGAATCGCGGCCTAAAATGCATAAAAAATTCAAACGCCTGTACCATATAGCCGGAGCCATACGCGATGCACAACTGGAACTGGAAAAACTTAATGAAGATAAAGTAGCATTGCCGGTATATAAGAACAAGCTGGGCAATGATATAGAGCGGCAGAAAAAAGAATGGGAGCGGCACTACTCCGGAAAGGTATTCCGGAAGATGAAGGAAAAGCTGCTGGACCTGGACTACAGCAACTTACCTCCGGAGGCCTTACCGACATTTTTTGAAACAAAGATAGCCGGTGTTACAAAACTGAGTAAGCCGAAAACGCATACTAACAGGGAAATACACAACATTCGTAAGCAGGTAAAGGATATACT
>CAIJNJ010000269.1 GCA_903821975.1 uncultured Bacteroidota bacterium | reverse complement strand
TACATCACCTGAACGATAAGAAATTTGAGGTATTGTGTAGAAGGTACATTCCAGAGTATAGGATGATCTGAAGCCTGAGTACGCCACTCTACCTGCCGAAGGGTACGCTTTGCGTCTTTTGCTGCAGCGGCAACGGTCTGTAAAAACATTTCCGGCGGTACCAGGTTCGTACACGAAGCTGTAACGAGAAAGCCACCGGGTTTTGTAAGTTTCATTCCGCGCAGGTTGATCTCTTTATAGCCGGTTACCGCTTTATCTATGTGTTCCCTGCTTTTTGTAAATGCAGGCGGATCCAGTATCACCACATCATATCGCCTGCCGTCTTTTACCCATTGCTTCAGCACATCAAATGCATTTACGGCTTCGAACTTGCAAATATCTTCAAACCCGTTAAGCGCGGCATTATTGCGGGCGGCAGTTACGGCATTTTCAGAGATGTCGAGACCCAGCACACTTTTGGCACCATATTTTGCCGCGTGTAGTGAAAAGGAGCCTGTATAACAGAAACACTCAAGCACATCTGCACCCTTTACCACATGCTCTATGGCACGGCGGTTATCCTGCTGGTCGAGGAAGTAGCCGGTCTTTTGCCCGTTCTCAACATCCACATGAAATTTTATGCCGTTCTCGTTGATGATAATGCTCGTATCAAAGGGCTCGGACAAAAAACCTTTTATCTGCTGCATCCCTTCCAATGTGCGTACAGGCACATCATTGCGCTCATAGATACCTTTGGGGCTGAATATTTTTTGCAACGCCGCCACAATGGCACCTTTCCATTTTTCTATACCCAGCGCCAGTGTCTGGATGACAAAATAATCATTGAACTTGTCTATTATAAGGGCAGGCAACATATCTGCTTCCCCGAAAATAAGGCGGCAATTTTCGACGTAACCAATCTGTTTACGGTATTCCCATGCTTCTTTTATACGGTCAAAGAAGAACTGATCGTCAATTACTACACTCTTATCGCGTGTAAGCAGGCGTATGCGTATTTGCGATGCGGGGTTGTAATAACCTTTACCTACAAAAGAACCATTGTAAGAATATACCTCTACTATATCACCCGGCTCTGCAGTGCCCTCACTATCTCCTAATTCATTACCAAATATCCAGGGATGGCCATTGACTACCCTATCTCCTATCTTTTTCCTTAAAAAACATTTCATGCGGTAAAGTTAGTGTACAAGGCTAAAACTGAGTAATTAATTATACAGATGTCATACTATTGTTTCGTTTTAGTTGCGATGATACCATTCATCTTTGGATTGTCATTCGCTTTTACTTTTTAATTCGAAAAATTTACATTCAACTAATTCCTTTCAATCAAATAATAAACCGTATTTTTCGTATTATATAGCTCTGTCAATTAAAATTATTATTAAGCATATGGCATCAAAAAACGATTCTACGTCTATTCCAAATACACCTGCTACCATCCACAATATTGTAAATGGATTACAAGCAAAGATTTTGTCTTTTAATGGCGATGAAAGTAAAATTACTTATCACTGTTTCAGAGACTATACGACATCATTCAAAAATCCAGAGGAAAAAGTTAGAGCATCCTATTATTCCGAATTGGTATTAACATATCAATATCCAGTAAAGAAAATAGATCTAGAAGTTCTTGTGCCAAGACGCACGCCAGAAGATAGAGCCGATATTGTTGTATACGAAGATGAGGAGTGCAAATCACCATTTTTGGTCGTAGAATGCAAGAGAGAATTGAAATTTATAGACGAAACCCGTACTGAAAACTATGTAAAGTATTATAAAGAAATAAGCGAAATTGAAATGAAAATTAGAGAAATTTTTTCTTTTATTTTCTATAATAAATACGATGTACTTAACGGGGATTTGTTTGAGGACTTTGACGTAAAAAGTGTCCATTCGGAGCCTACAAAGGCTGAGT
>CAIJNJ010000268.1 GCA_903821975.1 uncultured Bacteroidota bacterium | reverse complement strand
TCCAGATAATCACTCCTGTATACCAATCCCAAATATGTGAGGAGAAACCCTCTGTAAGGGAGCGATATTGGTTATAATTAACCAGTTGTGCTTTCATTGCAAAGTCCTTCACATCTTTAGGATGACCATACGCCTCGATAGAAGAATCGTAACTAATGTACTTATGATATTGCCACACAGAATCGACGACCCATTTTTTGTTTGCGTTATCGTATTGCGGCATCACCATATCTTTTACCGGAATGAACCTTTCCAATGATTCATAGTCACCAATACCCACAGAGCCTACTTCTGAGTTGAAAGGAAAGGAACGATACGCCCAGAAAGTATCCGGGTTCTGTATGGTGTATGGCCCATCGCCGCTGTGCAAAGACATACTGTCATCATTGGAGTACTCAAAGAAAAAGCGTGTGCCATCCAACTGCGGTAAAATTGAATCTCTCAAAGGTGCCAGTGCATCAGCCGGTGGACGGATCTCATTACCACCGCACCATATAGCGAGAGAAGGGTGGTTGCGCAGCATTTTTACCTGGTCGGCCAGTGAAGATACAAGCAATCCGTGGTCATCTGGGTAGTTTCTGCGTGCGGTTGTGTCTTCAAGTTTTAGCGGGTCGTCCCAGCGGCCGTTGCAGTCGCCGGAAACCCAGAAGTCCTGGAACACAAGAAGGCCATATTTATCGCAGGCGTCATAAAATTCAGGGCGTTCGGTAATGCCGCCGCCCCATACACGGATGAGGTTGAGGTTCATATCGTGATGGTAGTGTACCTCGGCATCGTATCGGGTTGCAGTGCATCGCAGCATTTCATCCGAACATATCCAGTTGCCACCTTTAATGAATATTTTTTGCCCGTTTACATGCACCTCCCGGCTTTGTGTATGGGTATTCCATGGAGTTGTTATTTCCCTTATTCCGAATGTTAGCCCATCTTCATCTGAAACAGCATTTCCATTTATCAGGAACTTCACTTGCAAATGATACAGTGGTTGAGGGCCGTAACCATTTGGCCACCACAGATTGGGGTCGTTCATTATATAGTCGTGGAGTGATAGTATTTGTTTTGAGTGCGGAGCAAGGGTTACTTTAGCATCAACGATTTTTCCTTCGATCTCGCATTGCAATACGCCATTTACTTCTGCGTCAACTGTATTCTCCACTTCGGTAGTTATTTTTATAGTTGCAGGGTCTTGCTTTTGTGAGGGTATGCGTACACCGGGCACCAGTGTTACAATGTGCGTATTCGATATGGTAACCTGTTTTGTTTTCCTGATAAACACCTTATCCCAGATGCCGGTATTGCGGTCGTGCACAGGTTGTATCCAATCCCAGCCGGCAACATATTGATTGGTGATGTTATGTGCAATTGTACCGTCACCGCCCTGTCCGCCATTGGGGTTGCCAACAGGGTCTGGCGGATAAACGATCACTGCAAGCCGGTTATGGCCATCTTTAGAAAGGAACGGTGTGATGTCATATTCCTGCCGCAGGTACATGCTTTTGTATTGCCTGTCGTTAACTTTATGGCCATTTATAAAGACATCGCAACTGTTGTTTACTCCTCTGAATTGCAGCCAGACACGGTCATCTTTTTTGGGATATTTTTCCGAAAAATCTTTTACGAACCAATACGTGTAATAATCCCGACCAACGATATAAATATCGGGGATGAGTTTATTATTCATACCATAGAAAGGGTCAGGAATAAGTTTGTTGTGGAGAAGAGAAGTTAGTACTGTGCCGGGCACCACTGCCGGCATCCAGCCGTTTAACGGAAACGTATTTTTGGATATTTCTTCTCCTGTTTTACGGAGCGCAGAAGCACGGATACATTTCCAGCCGCTGTTCAATTCATATTGCTGTGCATTGAGTGATAAAGAAAAAAACAGGGCTAATATGATCAGCCCTTGTCTTTTGTTGGAAATTCTATTGATTTCTTTTTGTGTCATTAAGTATCGGGAACTATTCGTAAACATCCTTACGATGACAAATTCGACGAACATCGATAACCTGGATTTCATCGGCAATTAAATATATAATTCTATAGTCTCCCACACGTATATGCCATAGATTTTCTGTTGCCCCTTTAGTTTTTTACATCCTGGCGGTCATGGTTGTTCCGGTAATTTATCTATCGCCTTGCCGATTCGTTTTATAACATTATGAGACAGTTGTTCCATGTCCTTTTCAGCACTATGGCTT
>CAIJNJ010000267.1 GCA_903821975.1 uncultured Bacteroidota bacterium | reverse complement strand
TTTACTCCTTTTTCAAGGGAGTGCAAAGGTAAAGCAAATATTTGAAGTGAACAAGAAATGGTAAATACTATATACAAATTAATAGTATTATTATATAATCGCCTGTTTTCTCCTATATATCCGAGTCTTTTAATAACGCCTCGATCTCGTTATCGGAGATATTATTCCGGTCACCCTTATTGTAAATCGAGAAAACAAGTACCGAAGTACCCGTAACTTTTACAAATGTCAAAACCCTTGCACCACCAGATTTACCCTTGCCTTTAGATGCAATAGCAAGGCGGATCTTATAAACGTCATTACCTAACGGCGTACCTAAAGTAGGATTTTTCTCCAGTTCACTAAAAAGCTCGGCAAGTTCTGTTTTAAGGGATGCGTACTTCTTAACAAGTTTCTTTGCTTCCTTTTTAAAATTGGCAGAAAGCTGTACGCTATAGCTCATTTAAAAAATCTTTTGCAGCGGTTGTTTTTAATTTTCCTTTTTTAAACAATCGCACTTCTTCAAGCCCCTTTTTTATATTCCTTAATGTATCTTCCTTATTGGGTTGATCATTCTCCAAAGCTGCAAGGTCTTTATGGTGCTTTTTGAGTTGATTCCATTCACTATAGGGAATAAATACGCCTGTATTATTGCCCTTACTATCTTGAATTACTTGTAGTCCCATAAAATAGCTCTTCTAAAAACCTTTAAAGCAACAAAGATAATCATAAAAAAAATACAATGAGCATATCTGTTCATCTTTCACATTTCTCTAAGACGGCCCACATGTTTGCTGATAGGCTGGTTCCCCACATTACGTTATATTTGTCAGGTGAGTTTTTTATATCCGCTTTTTTTGGTTGCAGGGCTGTCGCTGGCCATTCCGGTACTGATACATTTGTTCAACCTGCGCAAGTATAAGACCGTATTCTTCCCGCATACCCGCTTCCTGAAAAATATTCAGCTCAACAGCCAGAAACAGTCGCAGGTAAGGTATAAATGGCTGCTGGTTACCCGGCTGCTGTTCCTGGCAAGTCTTATTTTAGCTTTCGCACAACCTTTCCTTAATAAGAACAATAAAGCTGCCGGTGAAAATAAATTCCAGGTCATCTACATCGATAATTCTTACAGTATGTCTGTAAAAAAAGGTGCGATGAGTGTGATGGATATTGCCAAAGAAGCGGCAAGAAAACAGGTGCGCCATGCACGCCCCGGAACAAAATTCATACTCCTAACCAATGATAAGCCGGTAAGCTACCGCGCCGAGCCTGCCGACAAGGTTTTTGCAGAGATCAATGCCACGGAACTCTCCTCTGCTTCCAAAACAGTGAATGAGGTACTTGCCAATGCGCAGAGTGTGCTGCAAAATGAAGGCAAGGGCGGAGCAGATGTGTACTACTATTCAGATTTTCAGAAGAGTGCCTTCCCCGCTGTGCCGGATAAGTCGCTGATGAAAGATATTACCTTTTACGGCCTGCCTGTGCAGAGCGATGAAGCGCAGGATGTATATATAGATACGGCCTGGCTCACTACTCCGGTGCTGCAAACTGGCAAGAGCAATTATATAGTCGTGCATACCCGTTGCATAGGCGATGTGCCCAAGGAAAGCCCGGTGCTTAGCCTCGCTATTAACGGGCAGGTGAAAAGTGCTGCATCCCTTAAATTCTCTGACAAGAAAGAAAGTTTTGATACACTGAATTTCCAGGTGAATAATGCCAGCTGGCAGCAGATATCGCTCACACTCAATGACGCCTCGGTTCGTTTTGATGATACGTTCCGCATCACCGCACGCAGCTCACCAAATCTCTCGGTGCTGGTACTTAATGAAGGGCAGCCCAATACATATATACAGGCAGCCTTTAGGGCGTATAACGGCTTCCGGTTAAATCAGGTTGATATTGCCGCGGCACCTAAAAGCTGGAGAGAATACAACCTTGTGATACTGAACGGTGTCACACATATTGATGATGCCCTCGGCAAAACGCTCAATGATGCGCTCCAGCAAGGGCAAAGCATTTGTATCTTCCCCGGCCGCACCGCCAATACCCAGTTGCTGAATGACGGGCTTAAGGAAGTGGGAGATATTCATATTACCGCGGTAGATACTACGGTGCAAACCGCAAGCTCACTGCAGCAGGGCAGCATGCTGGTAAAAGATCTGTTTGATAAGATACCCGAAAATGTGCAGCTCCCTGTCGCCAACTGGCATTATACCACCACAGCCGGTTTGAGCGCCAACCAGCAATCTGTACTCAGTTTCCGTAATGGCGATCCTTTACTGGCAAGGTATACGCCATCAAAGGGCCAGTTATATATATGCGCCACATCGGCAGACCTGCGTTCCGGTAATTTCCCCGGCAGCTATTTCTTCACGCCATTCTTCTATGAGATGGCTATGCAAAGCAGCAGCAGCAATGTATATGCGATAAGCGGCGGCTCACAGCAGGCGGTGTACCTGCCGCAGGCCAATGTAACTGAGCGGAATACGGTACATGTATATGGAAGGGGCCTCGATATAATACCACCACAGCGCCCTGATGGTGCAGGGCTGGATATATATATAAACCAGGCGGTGCAGTTGCCGGGCTTTTATGCACTAAGCCCTGCCGCAGGCGGAGATACAACAGAGATAGCCCTGAACCAGGACAAAGCAGAATCCCAGCTCGATTTCCGTGACATTAATGCTTTAAAGAGCGAATGGAAAGGCGATAATATCAAATGGGTAAATATCACGGGTAGCGGCAGTATTGCTGATAATGGCAATGAAGGTTTCCCCCTTTGGAAAGTTTGTGTAATTTTAGCTCTTGTGATGCTTGCCGCTGAAACGTTTTTGCTGGCAAAGCCGAAAGTAGCAGTTGCGTAGGAATAAGAAAGAAAGAGCTAAAGCGCTTGGATATAGGTTGGCAGATACATTTTTGGGTTTTGCCTTTTAACTTTTAACTTAATTCGAAATTATCGACAAATGCAGGTGCATATTCGCAAAGCGAGGGTAATAGACCCGCAATCAGCCTTTCATGATAAAGTGGTTGACCTGTTGGTCGAAGATGGCATCATTAAGAATATTGCCGCCGCCATCACTTCAAAAGCAAAGATCGTTATAGAAGCAAAAGGATTGTGTGTGAGCCCCGGATGGGTAGATGTGTTTGCCGATTATCGTGAGCCCGGTTTTGAACATAAAGAAACGATACATAGTGGTCTTGCAGCCGCAGCAGCCGCGGGATTTACTGATGTAATGCTGGCGCCAAATACACAGCCTGCGTTAAGCACCAAATCCATTATCCAGTTTATTTTACAAAAAGCAAACGGAAATATCGTAGTGCTGTATCCCATAGGTGCAGCTACACAAAACACGGAAGGCAAAGATCTCGCCGAGATGCTGGACATGCGCGCAAATGGAGCAGTAGCATTCTCCGACGGCTGGAAGCCGGTGCAGCAAGGCAACCTGATGATGAAGGCAATGGAATATGTAAAAGCATTTCACGGCACCATCATACAAATGCCGGTAGATGCATCGCTGGCTTCAGGCGGGCTTATGAATGAAGGTATAGTGTCCACAGGATTAGGTATGGCGGGAATACCCGCACTCGCCGAAACCATAATGGTACATCGCGATATAGAGCTGCTTCGCTACACAGGTTCCAAGCTGCACATAACAGGTGTTTCCACGGCAGAATCATTGGAAATGATACGCAAGGCGAAAACCGAAGGGCTTGCCATTACCTGTTCCGTAACGCCATATCACCTGGCATTTACAGATGAGTCACTCACAGGTTATGACAGCGCATACAAAGTATCGCCGCCACTGCGCACAGAGGCCGATCGTATGGCGCTTATAGCCGGGCTTAAAGACGGCACAATAGATTGCATAGCATCACATCACCGCCCGCACGAGTGGGATGCCAAGGCAAAAGAATTTGAATATGCTGCGGATGGCATGGCCGTGCAGGAAAGTACATTCAACATATTGTGGGACACACTGAAGGAATACATTTACATAGACAGGCTGGTGGAAGCAATGACCATAATGCCCAGGGTTATCTTCGGGCTGGCGCCACAGGAAATAACGAAAGGCAGCAAAGCGTCAATGACTATTTTTACTACGAGCGGTAACAGCACATTATCTGCCGAAAATGCCGGCTCCATAAGCCGCAACAATCCATTCATCGGGAAAAAATTGAACGGAAAGGTTTTGGGTATTATCAACAATAATCAACTTCACCTAAACAAATAAATCATGGAAAAGAAAAACACGCACATCATGTATGGTTTTATTACCGGCATTGCCATGGTAATAGTAGGCCTGATCGTTTACCTTTTGGGTGCAGCGTTCAAGCCGGGAATGCAATATATTTCTTACATCCCGTTTTTGATCGGGATAATCCTTAACGGCATTGCCTTTTCAAAGGCCAATGACGGCTATGTAACGTTCGGAAATGTATTCGGAAGTTGTTTCAAAGCGACCATGATCGTTACCATTGTTATCATTACATGGAGCGTTGCATCCATGTATATATTCCCGGAAATGAAGGACAAAGCAATGGAAATGGCCCGTGCCGAGATGGCTAAAAACCCAAAAATGACTGATGAGATCATGGACACTTCGATGAACATGATGAAAAAATACTGGAATGTGTTTCTGATAGCAGGAGCCATTTTCGGTACTTTGTTCTTTGGTGCGGTCTTTTCATTGATTGGCGGAGGTATTGCACAAAAGAAAGGAACGCAGCCATTCGTTCCCACCGATACTATGTAATACAGCTATAGAATTTCAGGTCGGGTATCACCTTTGTGAACACCCGGCCTGATTTATTTTGGACTGGAATCGGCGCTTTTGGTTAAAATCATCTAAAAGCCCTCCCTTTACGAACATGGGTAAATAATATTCATTATTTTAGCACCCGCATGCAATTGGACATCTCTATCGTAATACCTCTTTATAATGAAGAAGAATCCCTGCCGGAGCTGGTAGCATGGATAGAGCGTGTATGTATGCAGAACGAGTTTTCTTACGAGGTCATCATGGTAGATGATGGTAGCACAGATAATAGCTGGGAAGTGGTAAAGAAACTTTCAGAGCAATATCCCACGGTAAAAGCCATAAAATTCCAGCGCAACTACGGCAAAAGCCCTGCTCTCCATATGGGTTTCAAGGCTGCCAAAGGCAATGTAGTAATAACCATGGACGCCGACCTGCAGGATAGCCCCGATGAGATACCCGGGCTGTATGAAATGATAACAAAGGACGGCTATGACCTGGTAAGCGGCTGGAAAAAGGTGCGCTATGACAACGCTATTACCAAAAACCTTCCTTCCAAGTTGTATAATGCAGTGAATCGCTGGCTTAGTGGCATAAAGCTGCACGATATGAA